>JBOFIZ010000379.1:0-18291 GCA_051650425.1 Bacteroidales bacterium | reverse complement strand
CAGATCAATATACGTATATCATAATCACCATATACGTATATGATCGATAGCAAATACGTATTTCCTCCACTCGAAACAGGTATATCAATCCGTTTTTTCAATCATATCACATTGAATCAATTACATCTTATTAATGAATTAATTGAGATGATTACTACAAGCCGCATTTGTCTGCTGACACACCATTTGTCGAAACTGACACAAAATAAAAAAGTCCCATTTTGACCAATATTTATCGGTCTAAAATGGGACTTTTATTATGAATGTTTCGGTTTTATGTAGAGGTAGGCTTTATGCCTACCTATGTTTCACAATTGCACGGCAATCGGATTCAATGAGCAAAATCAATGTGTTATGTGGATCATATAGCTTGCATAATACAGCGATCATTATAAACCATTGAATACCATTGTAACGCCGTACTGCTTTATTACATTTTAATTCCGCTTCTTTCCATCAAGGCTTTTACAGTTGGTTCCTGACCACGGAATTGAACATACAATACCATCGGATCAACTGTTCCTCCCTGTGAAAGAACTGTTTCAAGGAATTTATTAGCAACATCCTGATTGAAGATTCCTTTTTCTTTAAACAAAGCAAAGGCATCAGCATCCAAAACTTCTGCCCACTTATAGCTATAGTAACCTGCAGCATAACCACCGGCAAAAATGTGGCTGAATTGTGGTGACAAGCTAGTCCCTTCAACAACCGGGAACATTTGAGTCGGCGCGATTGCTTTTTGCTCAAAAGCATTCATATCACCATCAAATTTCTCATTAATAGTGTGCCATGCCATATCATTCATGCCAAAGCTTAACTGGCGAAGGCATAAATAACCTGTATTAAAGTTATTCGAAGCTACGATTTTCTCGATATACTCAGCCGGAATCTTCTCTCCTGTCTGATAATGAACAGCGAATTTATCCAAAAACTCTTTCTCAGGCAACCAGTTCTCCAGAATTTGAGAAGGAAGCTCCACAAAGTCGCGGTATACACTTGTACCTGACATTGATTCATAAGTCGTATTGGCAAAAATTCCATGCAAAGCATGACCAAATTCGTGTAAGAAAGTCTCTACTTCATCATACGTTAAAAGAGCAGGAGTATCAGCTGTCGGACGTGTAAAGTTCATAACGATCGTTACATGCGGACGACTATCTTTTCCATTCTCTTTATATTGACCTTTAAACTCCGTCATCCATGCGCCCGGACGTTTACCTGCACGTGGATGGAAGTCTGTATAAAGAACAGCAAGGAATTTTCCGTTTTTATCAAATACTTCGTAAGCTTTTACTTCGGGATGATAAACCTGAATTTTCTTGTTCTCTTTAAATGTAACACCAAACAAATCTGTAGCAAGCCCGAATACTCCTTTTGTTACATTACTTAACTCAAAATACGGACGAAGCATTTCATCATTAATCTGGAATTTTGAATCTTTTAGTTTCTCTGAATAGAAAGACCAGTCCCAAGGCATGATATCAATATTTTTACCTTCGCGTGCAATAGCAAATCCACGTACTTCAGCAACTTCTTGCATTGCAGCCGGTTTAAATGCGTCAAGAAGTTCATTCATCAACTTATACACATTCTCCGGATTCTTTGCCATACGATCTTCCAGTGCCATTTCTGCATAGTTGTTTTTACCAAACAACTTAGCTGTCTCCATACGGTAATTTACAATATCAGCAATGTTTTTCGTATTATCGAATTCTCCGTTTGTACAACGGGCATTATACGCTGTCCAAAGTTGCTTACGTAAATCACGATTCTCAACATAACGCATAAATGGTATGTAAACAGGCGCAGACAAATTAAATGAATAACCCGTCTTACCATTAGCTTCTGCACGGGCTTTAGCTGCATCAATCTCACGCTGAGGTAAACCTTTTAAGTCTGCAACATTATCCACAATCAGTTCGTACTTATTTGTTTCTTTCAAAACATTTTGTCCGAACATCAGTGTTGCCTGACCCAAATCCATGCTTAACTGACGATATTTATCTTTATCATCCCCCTGAAGATTTGCACCACGTTTTACAAAACCTTTATAGGTGTTTTCTAAAAGTTTCATTTCTTCAGGATTCAGTCCTAACTGATCTTTCTGATCATAAACAGCTTTTACGCGTGCAAAAAGCTTTTCATTCAAATTGATATTATTTGAATGTTCCGACATCATCGGAGATAATTTTTGAGAAAGTTCCATCATCTGGTCATTACTTTCGCTGCTATTCAGGTTATAAAAAACCGAGCTAACTTTTGAAAGCATCTCACCCGAACGCTCAAGTGCCACAATCGTGTTTTCGAATGTCGGAGCGCTTTTGCTGTTAATGATTGCATCAATCTCTTTATTGTGACGTTTCATACCCTCAATAAAAGCAGGTTCGTAGTATTCGAACTTGATTTTTTCGAAAGGTACAGTCTCGTGTAAAGTTTTGTACTTTCCGAAGAAAGGATTTTGTGCGTTTGTCATAGTTATCATACTTAGTGAAATAAGTAGTAGTTTGAATTTCTTTTGCATAGTATGTATTGTATTTCGGTTTCTATTCATATAAATGAAATCGAAGATCTATTTCATACGTATCAGAGTCATAAACTCTTCTCGTGTTTTAGCCTGATTAAATACACCTGTAAAATCAGATGTAGTAGTTACGGAGTTTTGTTTTTCAACTCCGCGCATTTGCATGCATGTGTGCTGTGCTTCAATAACTACCATTACCCCTAAAGGGTTTAAGGTTTCCTGAATACACTCTTTAATTTGCGTAGTCAAACGCTCCTGTACTTGCATACGTCTTGCAAATACTTCAACAATGCGGGCCAGTTTACTTAGTCCCGTAATATATCCGTTCGGAATATAAGCGATATGAACTTTACCAAAAAATGGTAAAACATGATGTTCACATAAGGAAAAGAAGTCAATATCTTTAACAATTACCATCTGACGGTAATTCTCTTTGAACATTGCTGACTTCAGAATTTGTTCTGCTTCCTGATGATATCCTTTTGTAAGGAACTGTAACGATTTAGATACACGTTCGGGAGTTTTAAGTAACCCCTCGCGATCTACATCCTCCCCTAAAAGTTTCAGAATCTCTTTGTAGTGATAAGCAATAGCCTCTCTGTTAGCTTCTTGCTCCGGTGTAGGTTGATACATTGTTAAAACTCTATTTTTATTTCGTCGCGAACGACATACATTTCTTTACCAAACTGCGGAAAAGCGCGTTTAAGCTGACGCATCAGCTGATCTGCCTCTTCATAACTTCTGAAATCACCAACGCGTAATCGCCAAAACGGTGATTTGAACGTTACATACGTTTGCAGATTAGGAAACATCTCTTTTACTTTATCTTGTTTCCAGTTAGCTTCGCTTTTGGATTTCGTCTGATTATTTCCTGAGAAAACCTGCACACGATAACCCTCCTGAGTAAACTCATTTTTAGTTTCGCTATAAGATCTTACACCTAACAGCTTCGCTATAGCATCTGATTGATGAACAATCACGACACCTTGTCCCGGCTTTTGTTTCATCAGACTCTGCAAGATCGTAGAGTCGCGATTAGCCTGAAAAGACTGACCGAAGATAGGCAATAAAGCAGTGACAACCAATAAAAATAGTGTTACAATGTTCCTCATAATCTATAAATTAGGATAAAACAGAAAAACTAAAGGCCGAAGAATGATCTTCCTGCCTTTAGTCTTTTTTGTGTTATGCTGTTAATTTTAAAATTAGCAAGCAGTGATAATTTGCATGAAAGCATCAGCAGTCAAAGATGCACCACCGATCAAACCGCCATCTACATCCGGATTAGCGAATAATTCTTTCGCGTTACCACCATTACAGCTACCACCGTAAAGGATTGCAGTTTTATCAGCAACTTCCTGACCGTATTTCTCTGCAACAGTTTTACGGATGAAAGCGTGAATTTCCTGAGCTTGTGCAGGAGAAGCAGTTTTACCTGTTCCGATAGCCCAAACTGGTTCGTAAGCTAAAATAATTTTCCCGAAATCTTCTGCTGAAAGGTTGAATAAAGACTCTTCGATTTGAGTTTTAACAACTTCGAAATGCTTTTCAGCTTCTCTTTCTTCCAATACTTCACCAATACAGAAGATAGGAGTCAAACCGTTCGCTAAAGTCAAAAGAGTTTTTTCTTTTAACATCTCGTTAGTTTCGCCATAATAAGCACGACGCTCAGAGTGACCTAAGATCACATATTTAGCACCTGTAGATGCTACCATCGATGCAGAAACCTCACCTGTGTAAGCTCCTGAAGCTTTGTCTGCACAGTTTTGAGCTGAAACGTTGATTACAGAACCTTCAACCTCTGCTGCAACATTTGCAAGGTGGATAAAAGGAGTACCTACGATTACATCGCAGTTTACAGTTTTACCAGCTAATGCTGCTTTCAATTCTTTTGCTAATTCCATTCCCTCTTGAAGGGTTTTGTTCATTTTCCAGTTACCTGCTACGATTTTTCTTCTCATAATAGAATCTTTTTTGGTATGTAAATTAATTGTATCAGCTTGTGTCGGAGTTTTCTTTTTACGCTTAAAAAAACGATTTACGATCGCTCCAACTGATCGTTCTGTTATTAATAGGATTGATAATAATATCACAAATAAAACCACAAAAAACCAGAATGCCTTACGATAACGTTCTGCATTTTTAGGGAACATTTCGGGATTCGTGAGATATTCTTCAATCCGTGCTTCTGATGGTATATCTGCAGCATTCCATTTTGCAACAATATTTCCATCTTTCAAAATCATCAATCCCGGATTAGGACGAATAATTGTTTTGAGTGTCGTTTCATCTGAATTCAGAAACGGATATTCTGCACCCGTATTATCACGCCACTCATAAACCGGATCTCCGGTTGAAGATGTCACCCCGTAAAATGGATAGCCATGTTCAAGGCAGAAGTCATACAAATCATTAATCTTATCAATATTTGCATCATTCGTTTTTGTCAGATCCGGTGCTATTAATAAAAAAGTATAGGATGTATCCGCCAGTACCTTTGACAAAATATCTTCTCCATTTCCATTAATTAAAACTAAATCATGTATCGGAGCTTTATAGCCAGCTTTTACTAATTTAGTCTTCGAATCAACAAATGTCCATGTTGAATCTTCAGCGGGATAATTATCCAGCGTAAACTCTTTTTGTTTTCCGTTCTTTTCATAAACAAAGGTTGTTTCAAACTCATCAACAGGCATTCCCTCCGGAATAACCATACTTTGTTCAATATTTGTTCCTACTTTATAGGGACGGAAATCCAGCAATGGAATATGTTTAAGCGAAAAAAAGGAAATCAATAATGAAAATAGGAAAATCAACAATCCTATAAACCACTGAATACTGCGCGAATAAACGCTGAATATTACTTTTTTCGAATAAACCAGATATATTGCTGCTGCGAGCAACAGGATATTTTTTAAGAATGTTTCCCAGTTTGTCAGAATCAAGGCATCTCCAAAACAACCACAATCAGACACCGGATTTGCAATTGCCAGATACAGCGTGAGTGGTGTCATAATAAGCATAATCAACAAAGCTGCCCATGTATTCTTCTTCCAGCTATTCCCCAATAGGAGATTTACGCCAACTGTAAACTCGATCGCAGCTAAAAGTACAGCAGCAGGCATGGTAAGAATTTGCAAAAATTCAAATCCAAAACTTTGAAAATACTCACCAAACTTAATTGCAGTTCCCCATGGATCTACCGCTTTTGTGATTCCCGAAAACAGAAACGTCCCACCTAATAAAAGGCGAGAAAGAACAACACCAGCCTTTTCGTACCACGCAGGCGTTGTATAGTTTGTTTTATTTCCGATTGCTTTTTCGGTCATTCTCCGTATTCTAATTTGATTAATGCAAACAAAGCATAGTTAACCATATCCATATAATTCGCATCGATTCCTTCCGATACGAGTGTTTGTCCCTGGTTATTTTCTATTTGTTTTGTCCGATGAATTTTCATCAGAATCATATCAGTGTATGAACTGATACGCATACTCCGCCATGCTTCGTCATAATCATGATTCTTTGCATACATCAACTCTTTCGTTTCTGTCATATAAAGGTCATAAAGCTCTATCGCTTTTTCATTTGTCAAATCGGCCGAATCGGCATATCCTAACTTAAGTTGAATAATACCCATTATACCATAATTCACAATTGCAATAAACTCTCCTTTTATACCCTCGTTAACCTTAGAAACGCCTTTTGTCTGAAGGCTTCGAATACGATTTGCCTTAATATAGATTTGATCCGTTATTGATTCAGGACGCATTATGCGCCATGCTGCTCCGTAATCACTCAGCTTCTTTGCATAGAGTTCTCTACAGATATTAATAACGTGTTCAAATTGTTGGATTGTTTGTTCCATTATTTTTTCTATAAAGGTTTTTCTGAATTTGATTTTAGCCAATCCCCGATACCTCAGGTTGCAAAATCCTTTCCCAGTCCGACTTGTTATGTTTTACCATGCAGTTTTTTTAAACTGCTCTTAGTATTCTATTGCGCAAAAATAATAATTTACTGTGTGTAACCCAACAAAAAATCAGGTATTCAAATAAAAACTATTCGGAATATGAAGTTGATTTGATGATTGTTCATTACTTTTGCAGTAATAATAACAGATTAGATTGTATTTGAATCACTTAAAATGGGAAAGAATAAGCTGAAGAAATTCGATGACATGAATGGTTATCCACACGTTTTTCAATATCCGTTCGCGGTATTAAAAGAAAAAGGCTTTGCGTTGAAAGGTAACTGGAGTAAAGATTTTTTCAAAAACGACAACCCTATTGTTTTAGAATTAGGATGCGGACGTGGAGAGTATGCTGTAGGGCTTGCTCGTAAATTTCCGGACAAAAACTTCATTGGGATTGATATTAAAGGTGCACGCATGTGGGCTGGAGCTAAAGAATCACATATTGATGGAATTCAGAATGTGGCATTTTTACGTACAGATATTGAACTTATCAATCATTTTTTCGCGAATGGTGAAGTAGCCGAAATTTGGATCACTTTCCCTGACCCTCAAATGAAAAAAGTACGTAAACGCTTAACTTCAACTCGTTTTATGGAACTATATCGCCAGATCTTAAGACCTGACGGATTAATCCACTTAAAATGCGACAGTAACTTCTTGTTTACTTACACTAAATATATGGTCGAAGCTAACCATTATCCTGTAAACATCTGCACAGATGATTTATACAACTCAGGCTTAGCAAATGACATTTTATCTATCCGCACCTGCTATGAACAGCAGTGGTTAGAAAGAGGACTTGCCATTAAATACATCCAGTTTGTTTGTGAAGAAAGAGAACAACTGATCGAACCGGATATTGAAATCGAATACGATGCTTACCGCAGTTTCAACCGGGGTAAAAGAAGTGCAAGCAGCCAAGGTAAATAACCATATACTTTAATATAAAAAAGAGGTTTTATGTTTATAAAACCTCTTTTTTTATACCCTCAACAGATAAAAAATTAATCTTCGAAATCTATAGAAATTGTCTGAGCTGAATTGTAAGACGAATCGTGATCCATCGCTAACTTATATCTTTCTATTACATTATCCATCAATAGAGTATTACACGATAATCCCCCATCAACTTTAATTGTTTGTCCGTTAATAAAGCGAGCATCTTTAGATGCTAAAAACACTATTGTATTAGCTACCTCTTCAGGTTCTCCGACCAAATGCTCCATATCAAATTTTGCAAACATTTGTTTCGTATTATCCGGCAAGAAACTTTTAACCTTATTAGTCAGCACCAGTCCCGGCGAAACGGCATTGCAACGTATCCCAAATTTAGCATATTGCGTAGCTAAATGTCTGGTAAAACTTTGTACACCAGCTTTTGTTGTACCATAAAGTGTATATAGATTATCAGCCATATCACTACTACTTCCTGATATATTTATAATTACACCTTTTCCCTGCTTTATCATTGACGGGAGCACAAGCTTTGACAAATATATCATGCAACGTATATTCACATGAAAAATTTTATCAAAATAAGCTATATCCAGATTTAATATATCAGAATCCTTTATCGCATCAGTCCCCCCCACATTATTAACCAAAATATCAATACGTCCAAATTCACTCATCGCAAAACGTACTAATTCATCACAACTCTTTATAGACTCTGCATCAAAATTAAAGGCCTTTGCTTCATGCCCTTCAGTAGACAAAGCTACTGCAAATGTTTTAGCCTTCTTATAATTTCTATCTGCCAATATAATTTTAGCGCCTTCCTGTGCAAATCGTTCGGCTGCTGAACGCCCGACACCATTAGCAGCTCCCGTGATAAGAACTACTTTATTGAAATACCTTTTAAGCTCAGTCATAAAATTATAGTTTTATTATTTATTTAAATAAACAAATATACGCTGTTTTAGTTTATATATGATAATTCTTTATTCTATTTTTTAACAGAAAGAGCAAAAAAGTAATTTTTCCTCTAAAAAGCTTACAAATAGCATAACACACTGATAAACCGATATTAATTTAAAAATAAAGATTTACAGAATATTCATATAGTATCCGACCCACTAAATATATCAGTAAAATATAGGCTTCAATAGTTTAATGACATATATTCATTCAGGTTATTTATTCGTTAAATAATATGTATTCTACTTTTACTATTCATTTAATTTAAAAAAATAGATTTATATTTGGGTTTTCATATTTGAAACAGAAGTTCAAATATGAAAATAAATACTGACAAGATTTCGATTATACCATAAGTAAAAAACCTCATTACAATGAAAAAATTAATACCTCATATGTGTTTTACACTCTTTATTGGAGTGTGCATAGGGTTTGCGCCATTGCAAAAAACCGCAAAAAGGCAAAATGATGTATTGAATGTAAATGATATTATCTCAACAGAGAATAATACCTATTACATCACAGAGAAAAATTCAAAAAGACTCACGCAGTATAATGCTGATTTTTCTCAGATCATAAATGAAAAAACTTTTGATCAAACACCTACGGGATTAACCAACGACAAGAGACATATATATGTAACACTTTTTGATTCGAGAGGTGAACTATGTATTATTGACCCTGTATCACTGGAGATAAAAAAGACGATCCCGACACAAAGTGGAACAACTTATCCGATTATTTCTCAGAAAAAAAACAAACTATATGTCTTAAATCAGTTCTCAAACACTGTTCAGGAAATTGATTTAAATAAAAATATGGTCACTAATACATGTCAGGTGTTGAGAGAACCCAAAGCTGCAGCATTCGATAAAGAAGAACAATTTTTATATGTAGCTAACTTTCTACCGGCACAACGTGCAGATGTTGATACCGTTGCTGCATGTGTATCGATCATTGATTTGAATAATTTCAAACATAAAAAAGACATCCAACTATATAATGGAAGTAATGCCTTGCGGGGAATGTGCTCCAGTGCTGACGGGAATTATATATTTGTTACACACAATTTAGGGCGTTTTCAGGTTCCGACTAACCAGTTGCAACAAGGGTGGATGAACACCAATGCACTGAGTGTTATTGATACCCGGAAACAAGAATTAATAGGAACAGTTTTACTGGATGATCCGGAAAGAGGGGCTGCGGGTGTTTGGGATGTAAAAGCAACCCCTGAACATATTGTAGTTTCACATTCAGGCACACATGAAATAAGCCTTATTGACTATCCTTCATTCATTAAGAAATTTGAGCAAAGTCGTGATAAAGATAAATTAGCTTACGACTTACGATTTATGTACCAAATCCGTGAACGTATTCCTCTCAATGGAAACGGGCCAAGAAAGATAATCCTGACTAAAGACCAAATCATTATTCCGACTTATTTTTCTGATCATATAAATATCTACGATCTCAAATCCAAAAATAACAACACAATAGCACTCGTTGAAAACCGGAAAGAGACTCCGGCTCAATCAGGTGAAAAATACTTCAACGACGCAACCCATTGTTTCCAAAACTGGCAATCTTGTAACGGATGCCATCCGGGGGATGCCCGTACAGATGCTATGAACTGGGATTTACTGAATGATGGACTGGGTAATGCAAAAAACTGCAAGAGTATGCTTTACTCACATGTTACTCCCCCCTCGATGATTTCGGGAATACGTAAAAATGCAGAAATAGCTGTCCGGAAAGGGTTCACTCATATTCAGTTTTCAGAATGTCCGGAAGAGGTTTATGAATGCGTAGATGAATATCTAAAGCAACTACGTCCTGTTCCAAGCCCATATTTAACTGATGGCAAGCTAACTCCTAAGGCTGAAAAAGGACGAAAAGTATTTGACAATTTAGGATGTGCAGAATGTCACTCGGGTCCTTACTTCACAAATGGTAAAATGTATCGGATTGGTGATGATGTGGAATTTGAGAACGGATGGGACACCCCTACCCTGATTGAAGTATGGCGTACAGCTCCATATTTATTTGATGGAAGAGCCGCTGAATTGAAAGACGTATTTAAGATACATAAGCACGGTATCAAAGCTAAAATTACAGATAAAGAAATCGATGAATTAACCGAGTATGTCAACTCTTTATAACCTATGAATTACAGAACACAGAACGAATATTGTTGCGACTATTATTGGTCCGATGAAAAAACCTTTACACCGGCAGTTGATCATCTGATTGACCAGATCCGGAATGAAAAAAAAATTTCACGCCTGGTTTTCTTTGGTACAACCACTGATCAGACGTATGAAACAGAATGGAAGTATATTAAACAACAAGTCGGTAAGTATTTTACAAAAAATCCACCACTTGTAACCTATGTCGCACAACCTGTGTTAGGAGACAGTTCCTATGCCGTAGAGATACATTATCTACGAAATACGCCTGTCGAGATGAACATTAAATATAAAACTTTCGAGGATGTTCAATACCAGATAATTGATTCTGATGATCGAAAATCTGTATTAATTGAAGGCGTAAAATCGAATCTATCCTATTCTGTGCGCAAACAATCTGATGAGATTTTCCGCAAAATTGAGATGATTCTCTTAAATGAGAATATGCAAATTGAAGATATCGTCAGACAATGGAATTATATCGGAAGGATTACAGCGATCGAAAATGATATTCAAAATTATCAGGCCTTCAATGATGCACGATCCGTATTCTATAATAAGGCAAACTGGAATAAACATGGATATCCAGCTGCTACAGGAATCGGGATGGATTGCGCAGGTGTCATTGTCGAACTCATAGCTACCCGTCACAAGAATGACGCTATAAAGATTGCACCGGTTGACAACCCTATGCAGATAGCTGCACATAAGTACTCCCAACAAGTTTTAATTGGAAAATATGATGAACGGCTTTGTGGTAAAAGCACTCCTAAGTTTGAACGAGCTAAGGCTGTAAGCTGTAAGCATGGTTACACCTGTTTTGTGTCGGGAACTGCAGCAATCAGAGGAGAAGAGAGTTTAACTGGAAAAAGCTGTGGTTGTCAAACAGATATGACAATCGAAAATATCGAATTATTGATTTCGGGAGATAATCTAAAACGTTACGGAATAAGCGTACAATATCCTGTTCCTATGGATTTTGCCCGCGTTTATATTAAAAATCCGGAAGAATATAAAGAGGCTTCTGAAAGCGTCAATAATAAATGGAAAGAAGTAAAAGCACTCTACGTAAAAGCAGATGTCTGCAGAGACGAACTGTTGGTTGAAATAGAAGGGATGGCAAGTAGTCGCTTTTACGTATAAGCTCCAAATACAATTTAAATTGAATGAGAATTATGAAAGAGAAAGATGCAAACATGCAAAAGCCTTATCAAAAGAAGTACACAAATGCTGACTTTTATAAAGATGGTAAACTACAGCCGGAAGTCGCAAAAGCAGCTTATTTAGATATGCTGAATCATTATCATATTCCCTATACTAAATTCTTAGAGGAGAATCTATTTATTACAGATTTTAATTTAGGTGATATGGAGAATGTGGGCATGGCTGGTGTATTCTGGATTAATAGCCAGGAGGATGGATACTTCGGACATGAGATTTACCTTTTACCAGGGCAAATGATTGTTGAGCATAGACACCTTCCAACTGAGACGCGTGCTAAGATGGAATCCTGGCAAATAAGAAATGGATGGGCTTATAACTTTGGTACCGGTGAAGAAACTCCCGATAATCCAACTCATCCGGAAAGTCAGAAAGAGCATATCACAGTTAAAAACTGCGCAATCCTTCACGAAGGAGAAATAGCATCCTTAAACACATTAGAACATCCTCATTTCTTACGTGGTGGATCAGAAGGAGCAATTATTACCGAATACGGAACATTCCATGACGGTAACGGTTTGAGATTTACAAATCCGCATGTAGAATTCATTGACTGCCTGCAAGAATTATAAACCTATTATATTATGAGAAAGATCAATCATTTTGGCGTTCCGACGCAAGACTCACAAAACGGTGAATTTTTTGTTGACGGATTAAAAGTCTGGTTAACTGATTATACACAAAGTCCTAACAGAATTGAATACCTGCGCTTTGAAAATGGCAGCTGTATGCCGGATATCATTCAGCAAATTCCTCATATTGCTTATGAAGTTGCTGATATACATAAAGCAATGGAAGGTAAAAAAGTACTTGTAGCTCCAATGGAAGGTGGCGAAAATCTCATTATCGCTTTCATTGAAGAAGAAGGTATGCCAATTGAACTAATGCAATTTACAAAATAAAAAACCTATAACCCGGATATCTTAAATTAAGAAGGTCCAACTAATTAACAGGAATCTATGAAAACAAAATTTATAAACGAACCTAATAATATTACACGTGAGTTACTTGAAGGATTTACAATGGCTTATGCTGATCAGGTAAAACTGGCAAAAGAAAACATTGTAGTTCGCAAAAATGGTAAATCTGAAGACAAAGTCGCTGTTATCACATTAGGCGGTGCTGGTCATGAACCGGCTTTAAGCGGCTTTGTGGGTGACGGTATGCTGGATTGCTCTGTAGTAGGAGACATCTTTGCAGCACCGGGAGCACAACGTCTTTTCGAAGCTTTACAATTATTCAAAAGAGAAGCTGGTATTTTATTAGTCGTTTTAAATCACTCAGGTGATATCATGAGTGCAAATATGGCCTCACAACTTGCTGAACGTGTAGGTATCAAAGTCAAAATGCTTATTACACATGATGACATCAGTGCCGGCCTGGATACTCCGGATGATGATCGCCGAGGTTTGGCCGGGTGTGTTCCATTATTTAAAATTTTAGGTGCTGCTGCCGACGAAGGTAAATCAATCGATGAGCTTTACGAACTAGGAGAACGCTTCAACAAAAATGTTGCAACATTAGGTACTGCCATGGGCAAATGTACTCACCCGCAAAACAACGCAATCATTTCTGATCTTCCGGAAGGCGAAATGGAAATCGGTATGGGTCAGCACGGCGAAGGTGGTGGCGGCCGACAAGCACTTATCTCTGCAGATGATACGGCTGAAAAAATGGTTAAACTTTTGTCCGGCAAACTTAATCTGAAAGCAGGAGATAAAACGATCTTAATTATCAACGGTACAGGCAGTACTACTTTGATGGAAATGAGCATCGTTTACAGAAGAGCTGCACAGGTTCTTCAGGAAATGGGAACAGAAGTTGTATTTGGGCGTATCGATGAAATACTTACGGTACAGGAGCAACACGGCTTCCAGATGATTATTGCACGAGTAGATGATGATCACATCAATTACTTAAAAAATTATATGTCAAACGCTCCATACTGGACAGCAATCGGAAAATAAGAACTATGAAACAATTAACAATCGGAGATTTTAAAAAGATGTTTAATCAGGCTTACACCGATATTAAACAACGCGAAGATGAATTTTCTCAACTTGATGCTGTAATTGGTGACGGTGATCATGGAACTGCAATTGTGCAGGCTATGCAATCTGCTGTTGAAGCTATTGATAAAGGTGCTGAATTCAAACAAATGCTGAATGATGCAGGATTTAATGTGATGCTTCAGACCAGCGGATCAACAAGTACTTTGATGGGTGGATTCTTATTAGGTATGAGTGATCATTCTTCAGGTGAAGAACTAGATATCGTACAACTCAAAGCTCTGTTTAAAGGAGGCTTGGAAGGTGTACAAAAACAAACAAAAGCACAGCCGGGAGATAAAACAATGATGGATGCATTGCAACCTGCTGTTGAAGCTATTATCAACAGCGAATCCACTGATATTCGTTCAATTATGGAGCATGCAGCGAATGCTGCATTAGAAGGTGCAAAAGCAACCGTTGATATGAAAGCTAATTTCGGAAGAGCGCGTAACTATGGTGAAAAATCTATTGGTTATGCAGACTCAGGAGCTTCTTCATGGGCATGTATGTTCCAGGCATTTAGTAAATCACTTTAAACTTAGAAACACAGAACAATGGCAGATTTAGACGATTTGAGAGAAGGTGCAAACTTCAATACAAGTACTCCGGTAAAACAAACAGGCTTTCATATTAAAGGAGCTGAAAACTTACCTTGGGGTATGAAAGACAGACTTAGCCGTATTTTTAACCCACAGACAGGTAAAACTGTTATGCTTGCTTTCGATCATGGATTCATAATGGGTCCTACATCCGGATTAGAGCGTATCGATTTAACAATCGAACCATTAATTCAGTATGCAGACAGTATCATGTGTACACGTGGTATTTTACGTTCATCAGTACCTGCAAACTGCAATAAGCCGATTTGTCTTAGAGCTGATGCCGGAACTTCTATCCTTACGGAATTGAATGACAATGTCGTTATTGACATTGAGGATGCAATCCGTATGAATACCTCTGCTTTGGCAATTATGCTTGCTATCGGAGATAAAGCGATGGAAGCAAAAACAATTGCCAATCTGTATCAGACTGTAGATAAAGCTTCACGTTACGGTATTCCTGTTATGGGTGTAACTGCTGTCGGTAAAGAAATGGCAAGAGATGCTCGTTATTTCGGATTGGCTTCTCGTATTTGTGCTGAAAATGGAGCAAATGTTGTTAAGACATATTACTGTGACGGATTTGAAAAAGTGGTTTCGGGATGTCCGGTGCCAATCGTGATTGCAGGTGGAAAAAAACTGGAAGAGTACGAAGCGTTAGATCTATGTTACCGGGCTATTCAGGAAGGAGCTGCCGGGGTAGATATGGGAAGAAACGTATTCCAGAGTGAAGCTCCGTCTGCTATGATCCAGGCTGTTCATAGTGTTGTACACGAAGGTTTAACCGCCAGACAAGGATATCAGTTATATACAGAACTAAAAGAGAAAAACTAAATACCTAATCAACTAACAACGAAAGCAAATACATGAAAAAATTGTTGTTCTTGTCAATGTTCTGCGGTTCCGTTTTAAGTAATCCTTATGTACTTCATGCTGCACCACAGAACCAAACTGTTCAGACAGACGATTCAAAAGAGCTTGAAAAGCAATCAAAATATATCCGGGGAGTTATTGCCCGTTTAAAAAAGAATGACAGTTTCAAGCAACGAATTGCTACTGCGGAACAGCTACCATCTGTTTCTGAGCAGATCAATGCTCTGAAAAGTATAACCAATGAGGCTTTGCAGGTTTATTCATTGCAAACTCAGTTGGAGTGGCTAGATCTTTCTGCTATTCAAAATGCTATGGATGACATGGCTAAGATGAAAGGATATGATCTTACTAAAAACAAACAACGCTTCGCAGAGCTGAAGTTACTTCAGGCTAAAGGGTTTGATGGTATTTATGGATATAATTCCGATGCAATCAGTTGTGCAAACCGTGCGCTTGAATTAAAAAAAGCAATATTGGTTGATAATCCGCTTTTGGATATGGACAAACTGGTCGTAGGTCGTTATAAATTAGGTGAAAGAGCTCGCCACAGCAATCCACCTTCTTTAGGAACTCCTCCGAACAACTGGTCTAATCAGACATCAGCTGCACAAACAGGGTTTGATGCGGAAATTGCTGTATTATCTAACTTAAGGGGAGATATAAGCAAACAGACTATTTTCAAACCACAATCCTCTTTCTCTGTTCCTGATTTAAAATTACATTGGGATGCTGATCGTATCCTGTTTTCCATGCCTACAGAAAATGACCATCACTGGCAAGTTTTCGAAGTAGGTGTTGATGGAAAAAATCTGAAACAGATTACAAACGGACTACCTGAACATCTTGACTTTTTCGATGCTACTTATTTGCCTGATGGTAAAATTATGGCAGCTGCAAACGTCGGTGTACATGGTGTTCCTTGCGTAAATGGAGATGATGAAGTCGGAAACTTCTGTATTATTGATCCTAAGAATAACAATATTCGTCGTATTACTTTCGATCAGGATGCAAACTGGGGGCCGGTCGTGATGAATAACGGACGTATTATGTATGTCAGATGGGAGTATACCGATCTGACTCACTACTTCTCTCGTATCGTTATGCACATGAATCCGGATGGAACGGAGCAACGCTCTCTTTATGGAAGCGGCTCTGTTTTCCCTACATCAATTTATGATGTTCAGCCTATTCCGGATCATCCGACTCAATTTGTAGGTATTATTTCCGGACATCACGGCACTCAAAGATCGGGGCGCCTAATCATCTTCGATCCGGCAATCAGCCGTAAAGAAGAAAAAGGAATGGTACAAGAGTTACCTTTTAGCCAGCGTCCGATTATTCCGATCGTCAAAGATGAAATGGTTGATGGTGTATGGCCACAGTTCCTTAAGCCGCAGCCGCTTAATAAAGATTACCATATCGTAACAGCTAAATTAGCTCCAAACACACTTTGGGGTATTTATCTGGTTGACAAATTTGATAACCTGACTCTTATTCATGAGCAAGAAGGTGAAGGATTGGTTTACGGTATTCCGGTGACTAAAAAGGATACTCCTCCCGTTATTCCTGATAAGACAAATCTGAACAGTAAAGAAGCTACCGTATTTATCCAGGATATTTACGAAGGTGAAGGATTACAGGGCGTACCGCGTGGAACCGTTAAGGAATTACGTGTACTTGCCTACGAATATGCTTATCAGAAAACTCAATCCAATCACGATGCTCAGGGAATACAGAGTGGCTGGGATATTAAACGTCTTCTGGGTACTGTTCCTGTTGAAGAGGACGGATCTGTTATGTTCAAAGTTCCTGCGAACACGCCAATATCTCTTCAGCCATTAGATTCTGAAGGGCGTGCTATCCAATGGATGAGAAGCTGGTTAACAGGACAGCCGGGCGAAACCGTTTCCTGTGTAGGCTGTCACGAAGATCAAAATCAAATTCCTATTCCTAAACGGGTATTGGCTTCTAAAAAAGAACCTAAAAGCTTACAAAAGCCTGAAGGCGGAGTCAGATCTTACACATTTGATCTGGAGATGCAGCCTATATTGGACAAGAATTGTATTGCCTGTCATAATGGAGAAAGTGCATTGGCTGATATGACCGGAGGCCGGAAAGATAAACTGGGCTATGGCCTTAGTTACCTGAATATTCATCCGTATATCCATCGTCAGGGTCCTGAGGCAGGCATGAAGGTTTTATATCCTTATGAATACCATGCATCAGTATCTCCATTAGTAAAAATGCTGAAAGATGGTCACTATGGTGTAAAACTGACAGATAAAGAATGGCGTTCCCTTTATAACTGGATCGATTTCAATGCTCCTGACAAAGGAACCTTTGCTGCTAAAGATCTGCCTCATGAAGGTGATCAGATAAACCGACGTATTTATTTAAATGATAAATATTCTGTAGGTATTTCTGTTGACTGGAAAAAAGAGCTTGAAGATTATGCCGGACACTTGGCTAATCAACCTAAAACAACCGCTGTAAAACCTGATTTCAAAGCTCCTAAGCATAAAGAAGTCTCTCAAAAAGGATTCCCTTTTGATGGTTCGGCTTATGTAAAAGAGCAAACAAATGGATTACAACGCAAAGAAATTGAAATTGCTCCGGGAGTGAAAGTTGCTTTTGTAAAAGTACCGGCTGGTAAATTCATTATGGGTAAAAATCAGGTTAACAAAAGCTATGCTCCTGCTCATAAGGCTGAAGTAAAGAAAAGCTTTTGGATGTCTGAAAAAGAGATTACCAATGAGCAGTTCAATGCTTACTTCCCCGAACACAGCAGCCGTTTTGTTGATCAACAGTGGAAAGATCACGTTAATGAAGGGTATATCGCCCATCTTCCGGAACAACCTGTTATTCGCGTTAGTCAAAACGAAGCTTCTGAATTCTGTTCGAAAGCAGGAGAGTTTGCAGGAATGAACATTACATTGCCAACTGAAGT
>JBOFIZ010000378.1:0-1951 GCA_051650425.1 Bacteroidales bacterium | reverse complement strand
CTTTGTAGGTTTCAACCAATGAAATACCTAATTGCTTGTCTGCAGTCTGAGGATCATAGGCTTCACAGAATGTACGGATCAAATCGGCATATGCCAATGCTCTTGCGAAATGCACATCTGCCAGACGACGATTAAACTCATCAATCTGAGTCTTTGTTGTCAGCGTTGAATATACCTGATCTTTATAATCCATAAAGAAGTTACAACGTGATGCTATCTGATAAAGACCTGCATAAGTGCTTGCTACGTATGAATCATTCGGACGGATTTCCCAGCGATAGATGTCTCCGTATGTATTTGTATAACCTTTTACCGCATACACATAGTCTGATTGTAAGTCAGGAGCAAGGGTCAATGCACCGCTATATAGTCCTGAGTTTTTGAAACAGCTGTAGATCCCTAAAACAACTTCAGAACAATCTTCCAATGTCTGCATTGCCTTATCTTCAGGGATTGCTGTATCGGGGTATCTTGTCAAAAAATCCTGACATGAAGACATCATGAAAGACAAGATAGCCAATGTATATATTTTAATTTTCTTCATTTTAAACTGTTTTATTTATCGCACCAATACTGGATTAGAATGAAATCTCAACACCGAAAGAGAACTGACGTGCTAATGGATAAGAAGCCGCATAGATATTCATGCTTGACTCAGGATCCATCCCTGTAAATCCAGTAAATGTGAATAAGTTTTGTCCCTGTCCATAGAAACGAACTCGCTCAATGATTTTTGTATTTCTCAATAATGAAGCCGGCAACTCATATCCTACTGTCAGATTTTTCAAACGCAGGAATGATGCATTTTCCAAAAGGTGTGTATCCATTTGAGTCAAAACACCATGACGTGGAATTGCGGCGATATCACCCGGTTTCTTCCAGCGATCCAATAATTTTGTTGATTGATTGTACATCGTGAATGTTCCGTTACTTTCATCGAAATAACGGTCATTATTCATCATGTAACGATCGGCAACCCAGCTGAATTGTGCACTTAATGAAATACCCTTGTAGCTTAATGACGTTCCGAAACCTCCCTGCCATGGTGCATTGTAGCTTTTGCCTACCAATACACGATCGCTCTCATTGTATTCGTTTACGATATTCCCTTGTTTGTCATACCACAGACCATCACCGTTTGCAGGATTTACACCGGCAAAACGTACCATATAGAATTCCCCGTAAGAATGACCTACTTTAAGCAACATACCTGTGTTTGCCATTTCGTATTCATCCTGTCCGTTATAAAGCTCTGTGATCTTATTCTTATTATAAGATACATTTGCATTTACATTCCATACGAAGTTCTTCGTGCGAATTGCATCCAGGTTCAGATCCAGTTCAACCCCACGGTTAACCATTGCTCCGATGTTGTCCCATTTAAAGCCAAAGCCTGTTCCGTAAGAAACGGGTACTTCCATCAACATGTCTGTTGTCTTCTTGTTATAGAACTCCAAGCCCATATCCAGACGATTGAAGAATCCTAATTTCAAAGCAACATTAGTCGTTGTAAGTTTTTCCCATGTAAGATTTTCGTTTCCTTTTGTCATCGGCGCAATACCCGGTTTACCATCGTACTGTGGTCCCGCTGCAATCAAAGCAAGGTGATCATAGTTTGGAATCGAAGAGTTACCTGATGTTCCGACGCTGAAGCTCAATTGCGCGTTTGACAACCAGTCATACTGTGCAAGGAATTTTTCTGATTTTGCGTTCCACATTGAACCCAATGACCAGAATGTTGCCCAACGTGATTTAGATCCGAATTTAGATGAACCGTCACGACGTACAGAAAGATCTACAAAATATTTCCCATCGAAATTATATTCACCACGTCCGAAGAACGAAAGGTAAGTTGATGATGCCTGTGAGTCGCCCCAGCTTGTCACTGAAGTTCCTGAAGACATACTTAAAAGTTTATCGTTGGATTGTCCGCGCGATGTAACGGAGAATG
>JBOFIZ010000377.1:0-22989 GCA_051650425.1 Bacteroidales bacterium | reverse complement strand
AGACAAACAAACAGAAACCATAAAACAAACAATATTTACAAACTTAATACTTATAAAGTATGGAAATGAGAATTGAAAGCGACTCATTAGGTGAATTATCAGTACCTAAAGACGCATACTACGGAATCCAAACAGAACGTGCTATTAGAAACTTTCAAATTTCTAAAACTAAGATAAGTGACTACCGCGAGTTGGTAAGAGCTCTTGGTATTATTAAACTAGCAGCTGCAAGAGCTAACTTTGAACTTGGGACGTTAGATAAAGATCGTTTCGAGCCAATTGAAAAAGCTTGTATCCGTGTAATGGAAGGTGATTTTGATGATCAATTCCCTGTAGATATGTTCCAGGGTGGAGCAGGTACTTCTACAAACATGAATGCAAATGAAGTAATTGCTAACGTAGCTTTGGAAATTTGTGGTCATCAAAAAGGAGATTATAAATACATTTCTCCAAATGATCACGTAAATCTTTCTCAATCTACAAACGATGCTTATCCGACAGCGCTTAAGATTTGTCTTTACTCAAAAAGCCAAATCTTAGTAAAACATATCCAAATGTTGGTTGATGCATTCCGTGCTAAAGGAAAAGAGTTTGCACATGTAATCAAAATGGGTCGTACAGAAATGCAGGATGCAGTTCCGATGACTCTTGGTCAGGAATTTGAAGCTTTTGCTGAAAATTTATCAGAAGAGATTACTCGTATTAATCAAATGGCAGCTTTATTCCTTGAAATCAACATGGGTGCAACTGCTATCGGTACAGGTATTAATGCTGCTAAAGGTTATGCAGAGTTAGTTACAACTAAATTAAGTGAAATCTGTGGTGAAGTATTCATCAAAGCTCCAAACTTAATCGAAGCAACTCCTGATACAGGTTCTTATGTAATCTATTCATCAGCATTGAAACGTCTTGCTGTAAAATTATCTAAAATTGCTAACGACTTACGTTTACTTTCTTCAGGTCCTAGATGTGGTTTCAATGAAATCAATCTTCCTCCACTTCAACCAGGTTCTTCTATTATGCCAGGTAAAGTAAATCCGGTTGCAGCTGAGTTAATGAACGAAATCAGTTTCAAAGTTATCGGTAATGACCTTACTGTTACTTTCGCTGCTGAAGCTGGTCAGTTGCAATTGAACGCTATGGAACCTGTAATTATCCAATCTCTTTTAGAGTCTATCATCTATTTGAGAAATGGTATGGATATGTTCAGAGAAAAATGCATTAATGGTATCACTGCTAATGAAGAAGTATGCCGTAACATGGTTTACAATAGTATTGGTGTTATCACAGCTCTTAACCCATATATCGGGTATAAAAACAGTGCAATGATTGCAAATGAAGCATTGAAAACCGGTCGTGGTGTTTATGATCTTGTTCTTGAACATAAATTAATGGATAAAGAAGCTCTTGACAAAGCTTTGGATCCACAAAACATGTTGGAACCTAAAGAATGGAAAAAACTTTAATCAGTTAATTTTCTATTTACACAATCACACATAACTCAAAAAAGGCTATCCTTTAACAGGATAGCCTTTTTCATTCTCTTAAAACATCAGATTCAATCCAATGCGTATACCTGATTCACTAATATCGGGATGGTCGCGATAAGTGAGTCGCCAAACATAATCGATACGTAAAAAACGAAATATATTATCAATCCCGACACCCAGCTCCATATAAGGCATTCCATTCATTTTATAACTAATTGGATTGCCTGCCTGATCAAGTGGAAAGATAAACGTCCGTGGATTCTTTTCGGGATTATTCTTATCAGTCAATGCTCCGATATACCCCTTAAATGAGAACACTTCCCTGAACTTAAGATAACGATTTACAGGAAGTAGATTAAACAGAGCTCCATTAAGGTGATACTCTGTATCCCATGATATATACTGATCGGAGATAAACTCCATAACATTCATCAAATCAAATGTTTCTTTAATCTGAAAATAAGATGGATTCGCCTGTGGTATAATTAAAAAAGGATATGGAACCTGGTTCCATTGTTTGCCTACCTTCAGCATGAGATCAAAGTGTCCGAATAACGATGCATTCAACCGCTGATAAACAGAAAACTCTGTCAGATTGGAATTGTATTGTGATCCCCAGAATCCTTTCAGTCCCATTTTATGAGAAAGAGTCAGTATAGGGTTATTATTTGATAAATAATATCTGCTGTAACGCCTTTGATAAAACTTCTCATGAGGAGCATAGCGTAATGTCAGTCCAAGCTCCGTTTTAGACAGACTTGAAATTTGCCGAACTGAACCATCAGGCTCTCTGATTTGAAAATATAACTCACCTAAAGGAGACTCGCGGAAAATATCAGTTGTTAGTTTATAAGAAAACCCGCTTTGATACTCTCGCATATACCTCAGTCCTATCGATCGGATAAGATACATTCTTTCAATCGGAAATCTCCTGAATGAATAGAATAGATTTTCTTTATTAACAGACACAAGATCCTGCCCTGGAAAACTTACATCATTCTTTATACTAACTGCCACTGAGTGAATTGGAAATTCTGTGGGATAGCTCTCTATATCGCGAAAAGAATACTCTGCCTGAGCATAATATTTCCATGTTTTATCTTCTGTTCCATAAGCCCCATAACCTTCAAGAAATAAGCGATTACTGAATTTATTCGTTGTAGTTCCTCCTAAGCGAAGTCTAAAACCTTCTATATCATTTCGGGAAATCATAGAGGTCAGAGGTCCTATCTCAAATTTACCTATATCAAAAGCATTCTCAAATACACTGGCTCCCAGATAGCCCCAAAAGCTACCCTTATTATTTTGATATAGATTTTTAATTTCATTTTTCACCTGAAACTCCTGTTCACTCACAACCAAAGGACGTTTATCCAGCCAATATTCATCAGGTTGATTCCAGGCATCCTGACGGTAATTGAGAATCGGTAATGAATTATATTCCTGATTGGTCAACTCATTTAATTGATGATCTGAAAAATACCCAATCCGCCTGACAAATGTTTTAAGTAAGGAAACTTCGATACTGACATCATCTTTAGAAAGCAATCTGTAACCCCCTATTCTGGCATCATAATCATGGGTTATTACAATATTATCTACAAAATTGAGATTTTGTTCATTTTGCACACAAAGAATAGCACGACGTACCGCATAACTCCCATCATCTAATATATAAAGTCTTCCCCGGAAACCAAGAATCCGTGGATTATGCGGCTCAAAGTCTACAATGTGACAAGCTTCACCATCTATGAATTCAATAGAATCATTCAGTACGTATTTATAAACACTTTTTGCAAGAGGCATCGACAAGGGACCTACAAAATTTTGCAAAAGCATTTTTATATTATTATCGTAAATACTGAATCCTGAGAAGGCTTCATCTGCAATAGCTTTTATTCCTTGCTCATTTAGCATTTCATCGACCCAATCCCGATTAACTGCCTTCACATCTAATTTCAGAGAACGCCCTTTTTTATATGCTAATGATTCAAACTTTTCGCGACTCATTACATATTGTATCGGTTCGTTTGTGACATCACTGGTATCAGTATGCTCAAATAAGAAATTGAAATAACGTAGGTAAATACGATTCTTCTCTTTCTGTGTCAGATTGACCCACCCGACATTAATTTTTTCGTATCTATCACAAGTGATTATCTCACCATCCGTAATATTATTATCTTTTTTTGCCGCAATAACATTCGATATCAGTTCTATTGCATCATCATCCGAACGATTCTCAAAAGTGGTCAATGCTTTTCTTGACTGTTCCAACACTTCATAGGGCTTCCACTTCTCCTGTGCCCTTGTATTCATGCTCAATACAAGAAACAACAGCAACAGAAAACTTCTGAATCTTCTCATCCTCACTGTTTCTAATTTATATATCATTTGTTCAACGCGTAAAAGATCTTCTATTTCTGAATAAAACCCATATAATAACAGGGGCTCCGAATAAAGCTGTTACAGAGTTAACCGGTAAAGTCATTGACAATCCGGGTAACTGAGATATAACATCACAGAATAGCATTAATGCCGCGCCACAAAGCGCTGAACCCGGTATCAAATATCTATGGTTATTGCTCATAAGGAACCCTCTCGTTATATGAGGAACTGCAATACCTATAAAAGCGATTGGTCCCGTAAATGCTGTTGCGGTACCGGCTAAAAGAGCCGTCGCAATTATAATCTGTATCCTTATTTTTTTTACATCTACACCCAGGCTTTGAGCATAATTATCTCCTAACATTAATACATTCAGTGGCTTTTGCATCATAAATACCAACAATAATCCGGCAATTATCAAAGGTACCATTATAAGCATTTGCTCCTTTCCAACATTGCTAAGACTTCCAAATGTCCAAATTATAAATAATTTTATCGAATCCGGATTACTGACACTCTGCAATATACTAATCAATGCTCCTGCCAAATTTCCAATCATTATACCTATTATTAGTAATGCTGTATTTTCTTTGATTCGAAACGATATAGAAAGAACTAACAAAAGAATCAATAAAGCTCCTAATATGGCGACACCCATAATCCCCCAGTTACCGATAAAAGGAATAGCTGACAATCCAAACATAGTAAAAAGGGCAACTCCAAGACCTGCACCTGAATTGACTCCCAAAACATCGGGACCAGCAAGCGGATTTCGGAAAAGCGTCTGCATCAACACACCACCTACCGATAGAGCAGCACCGCTTAGAATAGCTGTAACAGCCTTAGGAAGACGATAGTTCAATATAATTTCATGAATAACTTCGTTGGGAGCTTTACCGGCAATAGTAGCTATAATATCATTTAATGGTAATAACACTGAACCCAGAGAAAGGTCTAGTAAAAAACCGATAAGCATTAGAAAGAATAAAAAACTGAGTTTCTTCATACATATATTTTAAATATAGCTTTAAGCAAGCTTCTTTAATAAGGATATCATTCAAAAGAATAACAAAAATAAAGATTCCTGTTTGATATAGTTTGCGAGACTACTTAAAAATCAATAAACACTACATCTTAAGAGAAATGCATAAGAATCTGCATTTCATAATTTAATAAAAAAGTGAAAGCACAGAACCATTCTAAAAAAGGCTTGTGCTTTCTATATAATTGACTATAACTTATTTATATATTCTATTTATTTCTTCTTAGCTTTCAGTTTTTTTATCTCATCTTTCAATATATGGATTTCATCCGCTTGATTATGGATAGTCTGAAGTAAAGAGTTTAATTCTTCATTTTCAATTGATGAAGGGTATTGAGCTTCTACTCTGGTTATGAAATCACTTAAGACGTTCATATAGTTCGTGAATGCCTCAAATGGTGATTCGTAGGGACTAAAAAACTCATGTACAGATCCATCAGCAAAATGTTTTGTACTCATATAATAGAAATGATCACTACATTGAAGGTAAGACCAGTCTTGCTGAATACGTCTGTCACTGCATAAACGAACACGCTCTCCGATTGAATATAATTTTTCGAAAGCCTCTGTTTGTAATTTATTACCTAACCATGCTGTTGTATCACGCTCTTCGTCAGCCCATGAAAATGGATGTAATGTTGTAATCGAATCCATCACTTCATAGCGTTTAATCGCTTCACTAGGTGTCGAAAATGAAATATTCTTCTCTTTGGCAAAATAAGGTAATGCTTTCATAAAGTCAAAGATACCCGATTCAGCTTTTTGAATACCACCCAATGTATCTAAACTCATGAATAAACAAAACACCTGTTCCTTCGGATCTGTATCTGCTATCCAATTCATATATTTATCAGCTGTTAACGGATATTCGCTCCAATTATAATTTGAAAATCGGAACGTAATATCATCACTAAATTTAAAATTCCGCATCAGTAACTTTAAATTAGGTGCGGCCATACTACGATAAATATAGTTTGGACTCTTCCAACCTAGAATATGTTTTGCACCTTCGGCCAACATGCCTTTAAATCCTAATTTTGAAACCTCCTCAGCGACTTCTTCAGAGTAGATAAGTTCGGTGTTACGAAAAACCTTAGGACGTTTTCCAAAAAGACTTTCAATCTTAGCACTGTGTTTATAAACCTGGTTCATAAACTCTGTCGGATCAATAAGCGAAGATAAAGAGTGCGCATAAGTTTCGCCTAAAAACTCAACACAACCTGTTTTATTTAGTTTTTGAAGCAATTCAAGTACCTCAGGAGCATAGATTTCAAATTGCTCTATGGCAACACCTGATATAGAAAAAGCAACTTTAAATTGTTTACCTGAATCTTCAATCATCTCTAAAAGAGTATGAAGAGCCGGTATATAAGACTCTCTAACTAAACGAGCCACAATACTTTCATTCAAAAAATCATCGTAGTAATAACTATCTTTTCCAATATCAAAAAAGCGATAGCGTTTTAGTCGGAAAGGTTGATGTATTTGGAAATAGAAACAAATTGTTTTCATATTCTATGAGTGTTTTCTGTTAATGATTAAGGATATTTTTATAGATGTCGATCACTTTCTGTCCAGCCTTAGTCCAGACAATTTGATCGACTTCATTTTTCCCCTCTATTCTTAAATGTTCATACATAGCAGGATAAGTAACGATAGAGTATATTGCATCTGCCATCGAATCAATATCCCAATAATCGGTTTTAATCACATTATTCAAAATTTCAGCACAACCCGATTGCTTTGATATTATCGATGGAACACCAACCTGCATTGCTTCTAAAGGAGATATTCCGAATGGTTCTGATACAGACGGCATAATATAAACATCACTGGATTTAAGCATTTCATATACCTGCATACCCTTAAGGAAACCGGTAAAATGGAATCGGTCAGCAATATCTCTATCTGCTGCCAACTGAATCATTTCTTCCATTTTATCCCCGCTTCCCGCCATAACGAAACGAACACCTTTAGTGCGCTTTAGCACCTTAGCAGCGGCTTCAACAAAATATTCAGGACCTTTTTGCATTGTAATACGTCCCAAAAAAGTTACAACTTTATCATTCGTATTTCTTTCAGGTTTTAATGCTTCTATCTGAGGGCTAATTGGCTCTACCGCATTATGAACAGTTGTTACCTTTGAAGGATCAATTCCATATTTTTCAATAACTGTCCGACGAGTCAGATCACTTACCGTAATAATATGATCAGCATAATTCATACCATCCTTCTCAATGGCAAAAACTTTTGGATTGACATTTCCACGACTACGGTCAAAGTCTGTCGCATGAACATGAATCACCAATGGTTTTCCGGTTACTTTCTTGGCATGAATACCAGCAGGATAGGTCAGCCAATCATGTGAGTGAATAATATCAAAAGATTCTGTACGGGCAATTACACCCGCTACAATGGAATAATTATTTATCTCTTCAAGTAAGTTATCCGGATATCTTCCTGAGAATTCAACACATCCCAAATCATTCGTATGCATATATGAGAAGTCAGCATAAATGTGATTTCTCATATCGAAATAAGTCTGAGGATCTGTACTGTAACCGATACGTTTTTCGACTTGTTCATAAGTCACATCCCGCCATACAACAGGTGTACAATTAGCTCCGACAATTTTCGCAAAAGATTTATCTTCGTCACCCCATGGTTTAGGAATAACAAAAGTAATATCCATATTGCCACAATCAACCATCCCTTTTGTCAAGCCATAACTAGCTGTACCCAAACCACCTAAAATATGCGGAGGAAACTCCCATCCGAACATTAAAGCTTTCATAATATGCCCTCCTCGTACTTATTAATAATCTTCATAATCCTAAGTATTTCAGCCACATTCATTGCAAATGAAATAGCACCGCGTGCTTTAAACGGGGGATTACCATCAAATAACTCAGCGATCGTCCCTACACAATGCGTGCGCATTTCATCCTCAAACCCTATCAGAGCCCTTTCTACAAAGGAAATCCCACTTTGCTTATATATTTTAAGATATGCCTCTAAGTAGAAACCTGTCAACCATGGCCAAGCTGTACCTTGATGATATGCATAATCGCGCTGCACCTGAGGTCCCTGATAAAATGGATTATAACCCGAGCTCTTAGGACTTAATGAACGAATACCTTTCGGAGTCAACAGTTCTTTTGTTACAAAATCCAGACAATTTTTCTTTTCATCCTTTGATAGTGGAGAATAGTCCAATGCTAAAGCAAACAACATATTAGGACGTACACTCAGATCTTTATGTTCTCCATCAATATAATCATATAAATACCCATGAGGGTTCTTAAATTGATATACGAATGATATACCAGTCTTCTCTGCAATCCGAATAAACTTGTCGTGCCGTTCTTCTTCATTCAGTAAAGAGGCTAATTCAGAAGCAAAATGCAATGCATTATACCATAATGCATTAAACTCAACCAAATAACCTGTTCGCGGAACAATCGGATGTCCTCCGGATGTAGAGTTCATCCAGGATATTGCTTTAGTTTTACCATCAGATGACAGCAAACCATTTGTTTCAAGTTTAAGATTTTCATGATTATTCTTACGAATAAAATCGATAATATCAAATACAAACGAAGCATATCGTTTAAGCACATCCTTTTTATCTTCTTTATAAAGCTGCTGGATAGCCCAAATAGCCCAAAGTAAGACATCCGGTTGATAAATTTCTTTTATAACAGAATCTTCACTTCCATTTGCCATAAACTTTTTCAATGCAGGAATAGCCGTATCCATTATTTCATAAAACTTATCCTTTTGATCAATTGCCAAAGTACAACCAGGTAATGAAACAAACAAGTCACGTGCACGAACTTTAAACCAAGGATATCCGGCTAATAGATACAAAGAATTATCCTCTTTTCTATTATAAAACTGTTGTGCTGAGTTTTTCAGACAGTTATAAAAACTATCACGAGGTGTACGTTTTTTCTCTTCTTCATTAAAAATATTTTTATATGTTTTAGTCGGAACTTCGTTCAGACCTGCAGAAAAATAAACAGATTCACCCTTCTTTATCGGAAATTCAAAATAGCCCGGAACGTACAAATCTTCATTCGAATAATATCCTCTCTCTTGTTCCTTTATATATTCGATACCTTTATACCAATCAGGTCTATAAACAAACTCATTCTTTTTACTGAGCTGCATGAATAAAAGCGGATACCCTTTATAAAGAGAGGTACAAATACCATTCTCTACTTTCAGATACTCTTTATTTATTTGATCATTTTCATGTGTTAACATTCGCACACTCCGGAAAGCTAAAAAAGGTTTTAAGCGAAGAGTCGTAGGAGAATGAGCTTCAAGTAAAGTGTATTTAATCAGGATCCGATTTTCGTGTGATATAAAAATCTTTTCTTTCGAGAGGATAACACCTCCTACCCGATAGATTGTTTTAGGAATTACATCGCAACTAAACTCTCTGATATATTTATGTCCATTTGGAGAGTAGTGATCGCCATCATATTTATGTAATCCTAAATTAAATTCTGCTCCGTGCTGGATAACTGTCTCATCTAAAGATGAAAGAAGAACATGATTTTCTTCATCAATCGCCGGCACAGGAATTACTAATAGACCATGGTACTTACGTGTGTTACAATCTACAATTGTCGTGCAATGATAAGCGCCTGATTTATTCGTCCGCAAAAGCTCACGATGAAGCGATTGCTCTAGATTAATCAATAAGGTTTTGTCAAATTTCAAATAATTCATGCGTGCTCAAATTATAATAATTCAGGTAGTATTAAAGGATTCTCTATTCTATACTGTTAAGTAAATACCAGATATTGGAGACAAATAGTTTTACAGAAATTGCCAACAACACAATTCCAAAGAATTTTCGCAATACATATACGCCCCCTTTTCCTAATATATACTCGATTATATTTACTTTTTTCAAAACAATATAGACTATTATGATATTTAATAATAGCGCTATAATTATATTTATCATGTGATAAGTTGATCGCATTGAAATCAATGCTGTAAAAGTACCGGCTCCGGCAATAAGCGGAAACACCAATGGTACGATTGTAGACTGACCATCAGGTGAGTCATTCTTAATAATTTCAAAGCCAAAAATCATCTCAACGGCCATTACAAACAAGATCAATGCTCCGGCAGCTGCAAATGAACGAATATCTACACCAAAAAGATTCAGCAAAGATTCTCCTACAAATAAAAACAACAGCAATACTATCAGTGAAATAAATGCTGCTTTCTCAGGATGATAACCTTTACCTTTATTTTTTAATCCAATAATAATTGGAAGACTCCCTGTTATATCAATCAATGCAAATAAAGCAAGAAAGATTGTAACTATATGTCCAAAATCTATATTTGAAAAGAATTCTAACATTTCACTTATTATTTACATTTCCACAATTTATAAGGCCTTTTAGCCAACATACTATTATAGTAACGAATATCGCCCGTTACTTCTTCTCCAAACCATGAAGGGATTTCAAACTTATCTTCTGTGCTCTGAAGCTCTACTTCTACCATTATCAAACCTTCATTATCACCTTTAAATTCATCTACTTCTGCAATATGTTCGTTATCAATCGGCACTTCATATCTTACTTTATCTATTACAGATCCAGGCTCACATAAATTCAGCAGTGCCAACCCTTCGCTTAAAGGTATTTCTTTTTCCCATTCAAAACGGCTCATTCCATTATCCGAACCAATGCCCTTAATTGTTATAAAGCTTTGTTCATCTCTTATTCGAATCCTTACGCATCTTTCTGGAACTGAAGAAATATAACCTTGTATGATGTGGGTATGTCGAATACTTATATCCTTATACTCACCTACCACTAAGAATTTTCTTTCGATTTCTTTTTTCATCACACATCTTTTTAATGTTTCACAAATATAAATATTTTGTCAGTAATACCAATAATTTATAGAAATAAATATAATATTCATCAACAAAATAAGACTTTTTACTGCACAAATTGCATTTTTATTACAAATTCATTACATAAACATTGGTTTCACGTTGAGTAAATCCTAACTTACGATAGAGATTATTCGCAACTAAACGACTTGGTCTTGAAGTTAACATTAGCTTTTCAATACCTTTGTTACGAGCAAAAACAATTGCATGCTCCAATAGTTTAACAGAATAACCTTTTCCGCGGTATTCATTATCTATAACGACATCCTCAACCCATCCTTTAATTCCACTTAAAGCCCTATAGCAGGTAACTGTAGTCATACCGACAAACGAATCTCCGACTTTAATAAACAGTAGAAATGATGAATCTGACTTAATTATTTCTTGAAATTTAGCATATGTAAGATGATTATTTTCGGTCAATTGATTCAGCAAATGACAGACAATTGAATAACTCTCACACGTAGCCTCTTGTACCTCAAACACTTCAATCATAATTCAATTATTTTATTCAGGTAGTTTGATACAAATATAAAAAAAGATCCCGCTCTTTCATCATTTTTCAGAAAGAGCGGGACAACCATTTTATAAACCAGTCAAAATACTAATGAAAACGATATCTGAGAATCAGATTTCTCGCAGCCATTACTTCGTCTGCACGACCGATAGGTGTCGACTTCGGTGCATCATGAAGAGCCTGGGAATCCATTCGCGCCTCTTCAAATATTTCTTTCATTTTTTCAGCAACCTCATTTAAGGTATCAATACTTTCCGTTTCTGTCGGTTCGAACATCATAGCTTCCTTCACTATCAAAGGAAAATAGATGGTTGGAGGATGAACTCCTTTATCCATCATACCTTTAGCTATATCTATTGCTCGTACGCCAACTTCTTTATTCAATTGTTCGGCACTCACAACAAACTCATGCATACATAAATTATCAGCTGTTTCTCCGTATAGAGGTGCTAATTTTTTATACAGATAATTCGCATTCAACACCGCCATTTCACTTGCGTTCTTAAGTCCTTTACCTCCTAAAGTTACCATATAAACTAATGCACGTAATGATACAAGAAAGTTTCCGTGAAATGAGCGTACTTTGCCTACTGAATTAAACTGATCTTCTGTACCACACCGGTATGGTAATTCTGTTTTAGGTAAAAAAGGAACCAACAAATTCTTACAACCAATCGGACCGCTACCGGGACCTCCGCCACCGTGAGGAGTCGAAAATGTTTTATGCAAATTCAAATGGACGATATCAAACCCCATATCCCCCGGGCGAACTACTCCCATTACAGCATTCAAATTGGCACCGTCATAATAAACTAAACCGCCATTTTCATGCACAATATCAGTGATATGTTTAATGTCTTTCTCAAACTTCCCTAATGTATTTGGGTTTGTCAACATCAGAGCAGCAGTATCTTTTCCTACCACTGCTTTCAAAGCTTCAATATCCACAAAGCCTTCAGGTGTTGAAGGTATAGACACGACATCGAAACCTGCCATTACAGCACTTGCCGGGTTTGTACCATGCGCTGAGTCAGGAATAATTACTTTTGTACGTGCAAAATCACTATGATGATGATGATAAGCGCGTATTGCCAGTAAAGCCGTGAATTCGCCATGTGCACCTGCAGCTGGCTGAAAAGACATTGCATCCATCCCTGTCACTTCACATAAGCCCTTATTAAGCAAATCATAAACCTCTACAGCTCCCTGAACGGTATCCAGGTCCTGCAACGGATGTATCTCAGCAAATCCTGGTAATGAAGCCACGACATCATTAATTTTAGGATTATACTTCATTGTACAAGAGCCTAAAGGATAAAATCCGGATTCTATACAATGAACTCTTTTACTTAGTGCCTGATAATAGCGGTGAAGATCAATTTCTGCTACATCCGGTAACCGAATCTGAGAGGCTCTTTTATCACATAGTGTATAATCTTTTATACCATCATTAGGAAGCTTGAAACTATTTCGCCCTTCCTTAGATAATTCATATAGTAGTTTCATAGGTATTCGTTATTTAAGTGCATCTTTTATACATTTAACCAGATAATCTATATCGCCTTTACTATTCATCTCAGTAGCACACCATAAGATTTCATTATCTCCCACAGGATAGCCGCCCAGAATATGATTTTGCTCACAGATTTCTAAAATCTTAGATGCAGGGATATCCGATATTGTCACAAACTCATGAAAATATTCCCCATGGAATCTCATTCTTATACCTTTCACTGAACATAGCTGATCCGCAAGGTAATGTGCACGATTCAGGCATTGCTGCGCAACCTGCACCAATCCTCGTGTACCTACTGTAGAAAGATAAACAGCTGCACGCATTGCACACAACGCTTCATTTGAACAAATACTGGATGTTGATTTCTCTCGTTTGATATGCTGTTCCCGAGCTTGCAGTGTCAATACAAAAGCTCTCTTACCGTGCGTATCAACCGTTTCTCCGACAATACGTCCCGGAAGTTTACGCATCAACGCAGCAGTACAAGTCATTATACCTAAGTAAGGTCCGCCAAAAGATAATGGTAACCCCAAAGGTTGTCCTTCACCAACTGCTATATCAGCCATACATTCAGCGGCAGATGGTAATAATGCTGCAGCAATTGGATTGAATCCCATTATAAATTTAACTTTCTTGTCTTTACATACTTCACCAAAAGCTTTTGCATCCTCTATTAAGCCGTAAAAATTCAATTGCTCCAGATAAAAGCATGCAGTATTCTCATTTAAAGCATAAGCGAGATACTCAAAATCTGTTTTCCCATCAATAACAGGCACCATACGTACCTCAATTTCCAATGGATGAAGATAAGTACGAATAACCTGCAAAACTTGAGGATTTATCGCACTAGACACATATATATGATCTTTCTTTTTATCTAAAGTCATTTTACAAGCCTCGGCAGCTGCTGTAGCTCCATCATACACACATGCATTAGATACATCAAGTCCTGTCAGTTCACACATCATCGTTTGAAAATCAAAAATTGACTGTAACACACCCTGACTGATCTCAGCCTGATAAGGAGTATAGGTTGTCAAAAATTCAGCACGTGAAGTAATATTATTAACAGACGATGGTATATAATGATTGTATGCACCGGCTCCCCGGAAAATAGAACAATAGACTTTATTTTTAGCTGCTATATTCTTAAATAATCGCAACGTTTCCATTTCGCTTAATCCCTCCGGTATATTGAGATGCAGATCTCCTTTTACCTTCAATTCATCGGGAATATCCTGAAACAGTTCAGACACTGTGTTCAAGCCAATTTCTCTGAGCATGATATCTATATCCTGCTCTGTATGCGGAGTGTATTTTGACATAGAAATAAGGTTTTAAAAAGATGAGGTATTTCAGAGACACCTCATCTTTGTAAGTGTAAAAAACGGTTGTTTATTGTTCTGCGCAATAAGCTTCATACTGAGCGGCATCCATCAATTCATCTGATAATGAGCCTACTTCAACTTCAATAATCCATGCTCCATAAGGATCTTCATTCAATAGAGCCGGAGTATCGTTTAGAAGTTCGTTAACAGCGACAACTGTGCCAGTTACGGGTGAGTAAATATCTGAAGCCGCTTTAACACTTTCTACATCTGCAAAAGTTTCTCCTGCAACAACAGTATCGCCCTCTTCAGGCAAAGATATATAAACAACATCACCTAATGCGTGCTGTGCAAAATCTGAAATTCCAATTTTAGCTTTAGGGCCTTCAATCAATACCCACTCATGAGATTTCGCGTACTTTAAATTTGCTTTAACTTCCATAGTCTTAGTTATTTGTTATTGTTTTTTTGTATAAATGGTAATTTAATAAAATCTGCTTTCAAACGTTTGTTCCGAACTTCTATTTCTACAGGCGAGTCCAAACCTTTCTCTACTCTGACCATAGCCATCGCAACATTATTAGTCGGCGAGAAAGTTCCCGTAGTCACATAGCCGACTTCTCTTCCATCCTTATAGACCAATGCATGCTCACGGGCAATTCCTTTATCTGTAAGAATTACACCTCTGCGTATATATTTTGCAGGATTTGCTTCCAATGCTTCTTTTCCAATAAATTCAGGTTTGGACATTTTAATGCAAAAACCAAGACCTACTTCATTTGCAGGAATTGTTTCACTTAGTTCATGTCCATACAAAGGCATCCCTGCTTCGAATCGCAAAGTATCCCGACAACCTAAACCACAAGGAATCACACCTTCAGCTTCACCATCTTTAAGCAATGCCTCAAAAATTGGTTCTATTTTATTTGGATCACAATAAATTTCGAAACCATCTTCACCTGTATAACCGGTTCTTGATAAAATACAATCCACACCCATAATTTTAGTTTCAACAAACGTATAATTCTTGGATGGATGAGATTCCTTAGGAAGCAACTTACATAGCACTTCCTCCGATTTAGGACCTTGCAAAGCAATCTGTCCTACTTCTTCCGAAATATCTTTCAGTGAAGTTTCTGGAAGCAAATGTTTTTCAACCCATGCATAATCCTTCGTTATATTTGCAGCATTCACTACCAGTAAAAAGCGTGTATCTGTAAATTTATAAACCAGCAGATCATCTACGACTCCACCCTTATCATTACACATTAGTGAATAGATTACTGCCCCTGGAGTCATTAATGCAACATCATTCGTAATTAAGTTATTAATGGTTGCAATTGCACCTGTTCCTTCCAGCATAAATTCGCCCATATGAGATACATCGAAAAGACCGGCTGCATTTCGGACTGCATTATGTTCAGTTATAATTCCTGTTTCATATTGAATTGGCAATTCATATCCTGCGAATTCAACTATTTTGCCGCCATGTTTTACATGAGCATTATACAAAGAAGTTCTTTTTGGAGTATTCATCTTTTTATTATGATTTAAAGTCTTTATTATTTTCTTTTTGGCATCGTATGAATTGCTTTACCCATACTCTCCTCGACACATTCCAGCAGACTTTCTGCAACTGTCGGATGAGCATGAATCGTTTTAGCTATATCATGTGCCGTTAATTGATTTGTAATAGCAATCGCATATTCATGAATGAGTTCAGTGGCATTAGCTCCAAACATTTGTGCTCCGATAAGAACACCTGTTCGGGCATCAAATATCGTCTTAATAAAACCTCTGTCCTGCCCCATTATCATTGATTTGCCATTTCCGGCCATCATATATTTAGAAACAACGATATCGTCTTTACAGTCTCTTTCATTCAGACCAACATAAGCAGCCTCGGGTGTTGTATATAAACAACCCGGCACACAATTTAAATCTTGAGATTGAGAAACACCTGCCATATGCTCAACAGCTGCAATAGCCTGCGCTGAAGCAAAGTGTGCTAACTGGATTTTATTAGTCACATCACCTGCTGCATATATCGTAGGTATCGAAGTTTGCATATGTTTATTAATAACGATAGCTCCGCGAATCATATCTAAGTTCAGCACATCCAGTCCTAAACCTTGGGTATTAGGTTTGCGTCCGACACACGAAATAACGAGGTCATAAACTTCAGTTTCTATCTTATCTTTTGATTTATATTCAAGTGCGAATTGTTTTTCTTGTTTAGATATTGCTAATACTTCTGTTTTAACCTTCAACTTTGCACCTTCTTTCTTCATATGCATCGTCAAATGTCTGATTAAATCATCATCCAGCACTGATACGATTTGATCCTGGAATTCAAAAATTGTCACATCCTTACCTAAATTGAGATAATGAGAGGCAAACTCTACTCCGATAACACCTCCACCGATAATAGCTATACGCTCGCCCGTTGTAGGAACAGATGTTACAGTGTCACTATTCACAGTCAGATCAATACCTTTAATAGGGATAGTAGCTATAGAAGATCCGGTTGCAATAAGAAACTTATCAGCGCCAAACAATTCTCCGTTTATGAGTACAGTATGAGTATCTGAGAATGTAGCTAAACCATCGATCACCTCAACCTTATTAGCTTTTAACAGCCCTTCTATACCTTTCTTTAGCTTCCCTACAATCTGATTCTTATAATCATAGGCTTTGTCTATATCATACGACACATCAGCTAAAACACCACAATTATCACCATGCAAGGCTTCTTTATATAATTCAGAAGAATGCAATAATGCTTTTGTTGGAACGCACCCCCAATTAAGACAGGTACCCCCGATGTTTTGTTTTTCAACTAATGCTACTTTCATTCCTAACTGGGATGCTCTTATAGCGCCTACATATCCTGCAGGTCCACCCCCTATTACAATAAGGTCAAAAGTCCTCATGGCTCTAATATTGGTTTTTCGTTCTTTAGATTCTGTATTAAAATGAATCAACTCCATTTTACACATGGGTTATTAGTCTCTTATTCAGAGAGAACTTACTATTTGATTAACTCTGAATTCTGCCGCAATGTAATTATTTTTTCGATAAACAAAATATTTTTCATATATTTTTTTCAACACATCCCATATAATTCGCATCAAACATATCATTTTGATATTTAGACCAAAATAAAATACCTTGATATACAACATCATAAATCAAAACAACCTATATATAAAGAACCATTAACAAAAGCATCTTTTTTAATAACCTAAAAAAAGATGCTAACACAGATACTTATATGTATCCGTATTAGCATTCAAAGATAAAATATCAAGAACCAACTGTATTTACAATGCCTTAGTCCATCCTTTTGTCCAATCGTTAGCCGGATCTACAGCACCTTTATAATTTGTCTGAGAAAAGAATGAGTTCACTGATGACATATCTTTTCCTCCCTCTTTAACTCCGACGAAACCTTTTGTAAAGTTTAATTCAACACCCTGAGCATTACCTTCTGCCTCTGCAATTCCAGATACACCGGATTTGAAGACAGTAGCAACTTCTGTAAATAAAATTTCAGAATTACCGTTTGTAAAACTAGCTTCTGTTTCGGCTGTTTCTGTGGTTACAGCTTCCGGTTTACCTGTGATCAATGTATTGTACATCTTCACATAAGTACCGGCACGAAAACGTGCACCTCTTTTTGCAGTTGTCGAGTTATTACCGATCAAAGTAAGATTTGCGATTATCGGATTCGACACAGGAGTAAGAGTTGTGTTACTTGAACGGTTATCAGCTTCAATTAAACAATCCCCTTCCGCACTCTGTTGTGCAACCCAAAACTGACCATAACCTTTCCAACCATCCGTCCAGTCAAAGGAATCATCTTCAGAACCCGTAGAAACAAGATATTTTGCATTTACAGTCCCGCCAAACCATTCGAAACCATCATCAGCTCCTTTATAAGCCTGCAAATACTCAACTTTTGTACCGCGTCCCACACCATAGAAAGTAACACCATTTGATTCTTTTTCTTCAGAGAAAGCATATCCTGTATATTCCAGACGAATATATTTAAGCGTACCCGAATTATCACTTTCATCGGAACCTCCAAAATCAGCATCTCCAATTTCGGACTTACCTTTACCTCCTTCCAGATTAATCGGAGCACGTCCGCAAATATGCAATCCACCCCATGCACCCGGCTCTTTCAAGTCTGAAGTCATAACAATCGGATCGGTAGAAGTTCCTTGTGCGTCAATCATACCGCCTTGCTCAATCAATATATAATCAACATCTCCATCATCTTCCGAAAGGATCGTTACCCCTTCGTTAATTTTTAATAAGCCACCATTCTTAACATGATATCCTCCTTTTAGCACATAGACCTCACCGGATTTAAGCTCTTTCTTTTCGCTTAGCTCACCCGTCAAGACATATTCATCTTCGCTTTTAGTCGGATTGTCTGTTGAATTATCCGAACAGCCAACAAGTGAAACAGCTGAAAGCATAACAATCATTGATTTTGTACCTAAATGCATAAAATTCTTTTTCATAATGTTTTTGATTACGTTAATACTAAGAACGTATTGATATTTTAGAATGTATAATTAAAACCTATATTGAAATTAGTTCCTTTTCTGTATCGCTCCACAATCTTCGATTCTCCTGTATCTGCGATCTCCTGCTTAAACTTATATTCACTATTCAATAAGTTTTTAGCTTGCATCTTCATTTGAATAGACTTCGACACCTGATAAATCAAATTAAAATCCAATGTATTCAGAGGTTGCTCCACAACATTCCCAACTCCGTTAATACCTACCGAATGAATTCTGGGTCCGCGTAGATTATAAACCAATGCCATTGACAAATTCTTATCATCTCTGCGATAAGGCATCCAGTTTATGTCTGCATTTATCAGATAAGGCGATGCCCCTTGTAAACTTCTCTTTGTATCCGTATATACACCTCCTTCAGGCAGTTTGATGTGTGTGTATATATAAGATCCATTGAATCCGACTCTGAGATTTTGTGTAATATTCTTTTTAACCTCAAGTTCGATTCCGGCAACCTGTCCTTGTTTTACATTTCTGAATGTATGAATTGCAGCACCGGCATATTCCTGTACACGTTCAATCGGCGAGTCAAGTAACTTATAGTACCCCGAAACCGATATTAAATCTCCTGCTGACGGATAAATTTCATATCTTAAATCCACATTATAGTTATATCCGTTTTTCAAGTCGGCATAACCTCTGATTGCAGATCCACCGTAAGACTCTTTATATTCAAATGGAGACATCTCAATGAAAGACGGTCTGGTAACTGTTCGGGAAGCACTAAAGAATAAGTTTTGTTTGTCCGTAAGCAAATACTTCACATTTAATGCCGGGAACAAATCATTTGACTTCAACTCTGCCTTCATCTCTTTTCCGGCATCTGTCCAATATCTTACTGACTGATTAGCATACTCGTATCTCAAACCTCCGGATAAAAACCATTTTTGTCCGATCAGATATTCAAAGTCAACAAAAGCTCCGGCAACCTGACTGTCTGCATAGTAATTATTTCTCGGCAAACTCACCTTCTTGATAGATATTGAACCATTTGCAATGTTTGCATCATTAATAAATGAAGGATCATAAACATTTGTAATTACAGGATCTATATCTTTCAGATTGTAATAAAAATTATAGGACTCAAAGTCACGTTTCTTTTGTTTATAAGCTAATCCTAAACGTATCTTATTCTTCGGATTACTTAGTTCCTGCGGAAAGAAAGACAGATGTGCATTTCCACTCCACTCCTTTTCGTCCAGCTCACCAAAAAAACGAGAAGTCTCTTGCTGATTTAATTTAAAAATCTCATACTCACCCTGATCATTCTTCACATAGATTATTTGTCTGCGATCTGGTTCGTCACTACTCGTCTTGCCATAAGCTCCACGCCAGTTCAGATTCCATTTTGCACCTAAGTCATGCACACCGAACAGTTGATTATTGAACAGATTATAGATCCGATAAACCGAATTATTTGCAAGTAGTGGCATTCCTTCTGCATCAAAACCTTCACGAGTCGAATAACTGTCTTCTGTTTTATTCACATACAGAATGTTGTATCCCAGACGATTCCTGTCATTTATCGTATAACCAACCTGACCAAAAGCTGTAGCCGTGGTCGAGTAATTCCATTTATCTGATGTAAAAGCATCTAGCATAACACCCTGAGCTGTCAGGGTAGATTGAAAAGCATCTGTATAAGTAGTATAATCATTGGAAAATTGAGCATTAAACATCAGAGATAATTTCTGTTCACCAAACTGAAAGTTATGTCCGCCTTCCAGATTCAAGCCTAATTCAGGCGCAGCTTCTCGCGAAGAAGATGAAAAATTCGTATTAAACGGACTTTTCTTTAATTTAGAAAAATCCTTCGGAAGCATATTTTTCACATCTTCAGATAAGGCCATGCGTTTATTAAATCCCCAGTAAATGCTTCCGGGCATATCAGCTGAACGAAATTCTTTAAATGTCGCCCCTGTATTCATTCCTGTGGAAACACCCAACGTAAGATAAGTCCCTTGATTATTCTCTTTAGTTTCCACATCGATATGTGCTCCGGCATAATCACCATAAGAACTTGGATTATATACTTTTGAGACACGGATATTATTTACCACTGAAGAAGCAAACAGATTCAGAGGTATGAGTTTATAATCCGGATTCGGCGAAGCAATTGTCAATCCATTCAGAGTCGTGATGCTATATCGGTCTCCCAATCCGCGCACAAAGACCTGATTTGAGCCCGAAGTTGAAATTCCTGTGATTTTCTTCACGCCATCTTCAACATTTGATATTCCTTTTAATGACATCTCCTTAGCCCCCATACTTTCTACGGCTACCGTAGCGAGTTTTCTCTCGAGTAGTAAGGCTCCTTCTCCATCTGTTCTTTTTCGGGCTACTACCGCTACCTCATTAAGAACCACATTATTTTTACCTAACTCAATATTGATTTCTGTAACCTTACCTCCTTCGACCTTAATGCTACCCATTTCGATCGGCTCATAAGATACATAGGTAAAGCGAAGCTTATATTCTCCCGGAGCCAGATTCTCTAATTTATATATTCCATCTATATCAGTAATTGTACCTCCTGTACTACCGACGATCTGGATTGCTGCTCCCGGAAGTGTTTCATTAAACTCTTTATCTATTACCACACCCTGAATACATCCCATCCTGGCATTTGTATTCTTCTTCTCAGTCACCTTCTCGTCTGTTGCATACAGATCTGTAACGAAAAGAGTCAGTAGAAATAGTAAAGCTGTTTTAATTAATAGTTTCATAATTCTGTTCATTGGTTATTTTCTTCATTCTTTCTTTACACCGGCAAAAGTATCGGTCAAAAATTACAGACAATTGACAGCAGTGATTCATTTCAATTAATACCTGATAACAATATCTTTACAATACATTTCATTTAAATTATATATGTTAATACGATTTTTTCGTAGATCCTCACAAAATTCTCTCATTGCTTTACCTGAAGCACTTCGTATTAAATATCAAATAGTTACGTCTCATAAAAAAACGACACATACTTTACAAAATAATTTGTTTTGTATATTTTAACAACAATACTATTTGCAGTTTACGAACTTTTCGTAGCTTTGCGATGTTCTCGTAATAAACAGTATAATAACAAACTATATGGAAAGACTTACTGCACAAGAGGAAGATGTTATGCAACGCATCTGGAAACTTAATGAATGTTTGGTAAAAGATATCGTTCAAACGTTTGAAGAACCTCAACCACCTTACACAACTGTTGCTTCTATATTTAAGAACCTCGAGAGAAAGGAGTTCATCAGTGCGAAACGGATCGGTAATACATATCAATATTCACCGAAAATCACTGAAGAGGAATATAAGAAATCCTTTTTATCGAAACTTGTTAAAAGCTATTTTTCCGATTCATATAAATCTATGGTATCTTTTTTTGCGAAAGAGCAAAATATATCTCCGGATGAACTGAAAGAAATCATAGACATGATCGAAAAGAAAAAAGATAGTAAGTAGAACCTGAAAAGCCATTAAATCATGAATCCCTTTTTAATCTATTTCCTGAAAGTAAACATCGGCATCGTCATATTTTATGGCTTTTACCGATTGTTTTTCAACCGCGACACACTTTTCAAAATGAGAAGGAGTGCTTTGATTGCTTTTTATCTCATAGCATTCTCCTATCCTTTACTTAATATACAGAATTGGATTTCAGAAAAAGCAGATATGACAGAGGTCGTAGAGTCTTATTCGGTCATAATGAATGATTTTTATATCAGTGCTCCTGCTGATACAAGCTTTACTCTGACTGACTATCTGTATATCGCCTATGCGATCGGAGCTTTTCTTTTATTGCTTCGCTTAGTGATTGACTTAATCAGCATTCTGACTATCAGAATTAAATCGAAAAAGATTTCTTTGAATCAGACTGACTGTTATATACTAAAGGGAGACTGTGCTCCTTTCTCCTTCTTCAAATGGATTTTCATTAATCCGGAAAAACACAATTCAGAAGAGTTGGATGAAATTCTGACACATGAGATTACTCATGCTAATCAATACCATTCATTTGACACGATCCTTTCTGAACTGGTTTGTATCCTCCTTTGGTTTAATCCATTCGTATGGTTATTGAACCGGGAGATCAGACAAAACCTTGAGTACTTAGCCGATGACTCTGTTCTGGAAGTCGGGCATGATGTACGTCACTATCAATACCATCTTCTGGCATTGACTTATAC
>JBOFIZ010000376.1:0-1257 GCA_051650425.1 Bacteroidales bacterium | reverse complement strand
ACGGCTGTTTCAACGATTTCATCAAGATCGCTATCTGAAATAGATGACGGAAGATGAACCCAACCCAAAAAATCATTACCTCTACCTGTTCCTTTGTGTAGTTTGTGCAAAGCTTCAGCAACCGGTTGCTCATAACTCATAAAAGCTTCCTGGCTCAATGAGCCCATTGCTTTATTAAAATCGAAAGATATATGTCTCATCCTTATTAAAGATTAAGGGTTCTTATTATATTGAATTATCTAGTTATTCAGCGTATCAGCTGAATACTTCTTTTAACTCTTTTAGTTTAGCCAAAGGTGATGCTCGGTTGTACAGAATATCATAGACTGCATCAAGTATAGGCATATGAACGTGATAGTTCTGATTTATCTCCTTCATACACTTGGTAGCATAATAACCTTCAGCAATCATTTCCATCTCGATCTGAGCGGTTTTGACTGAATATCCTTTACCGATCATTGTCCCGAAAGTGTGATTACGGCTGAATTTAGAATAAGCTGTAACAAGTAAGTCACCTAAATATACGGAGTCGCATATATTTCGATCCAAAGGACATGCCGCTTGCGTGAAGCGATCCATCTCTTGAATTGCATTAGATGTAAGCACAGCAATAAAGTTATCACCGTATTTTAATCCGTTACAGATACCAGAAGCTATCGCGTAAACATTTTTGAGGACAGAACAGTATTCGACACCATATATATCCTGACTGATAGATGTTTTTACGTAGCTGCAATTCAGTAATTCGGCAATCGTATTAGCAATACCCAGATTTTCGCAGGCAATCGTTAAGTAAGACATTCGCTCAAGTGCGATTTCTTCGGCATGACACGGTCCACCAATTACGGCCATTTGTGAAGGAGGCAGATTATATACCTTTTCAAAATAGTCCGATATAATCATATTTTCGTCAGGAACAATTCCTTTGACAGCTGATACAACAATTTTATCGCTAAGGTCTTCCTTGAGCTTTTTTAAATGTTGTTTTAAATAAGGCGACGGGGTTACTACAATAAGTATATCGGAATTCTTAACGATAGCATTGATATTTGTAGAAAAGTTGATTCGATTCATATCGAATTTTACTCCTGTTAAATATGCAGGATTGCTGCCTAATTTTTTGAAATCTTCAATACGATCCTTACGTCGCATATACCAATTGATCTTATCTGTATTATTTAAGATCAATTTAGCAATAGCCGTAGCCCAGCTTCCACCACCCAGAATGGCTACTCTTTTTTGCTTTACCATACAAAA
>JBOFIZ010000375.1:0-13406 GCA_051650425.1 Bacteroidales bacterium | reverse complement strand
GATCAGTTACTCAAACAAATAAAACCTGTTATAAAGGATTCAACAATTCTTATTCCTTTTCTGAATGGATTAGAAGTACATGATATTCTTGAAAAACAGGTTAAACATGGTGTAATGAAAGGATGTGCTTATATTGTATCCTATGTCGAAACACCGGGCGTGATTGCTGAAACAGGTCGTATAGCCAGATTTATCTGGGGGCAAAAGGCTGTTACTTTCGAAATGCTACGTCTGCAAAATGTATTGGTAGATGCAGGTATTGATTCGATTCTTAGTACAGAGATAGATTATGCAGTATGGGAGAAGTTTTCGTTTATATCACCTGTTGCAACATTAACATCCTACTTAGATATTACTTATGGAATGATTGCTGAGAATAAGATCTATCAGGAGTTATTAAATGACTTGTTTAAAGAGTTCAGACGTGTAGCTTATGCATGTGGTATTTCACTTCCTGAAGTTTTATTCGAAAAACACCTTCTGAGTATTCAAAAGTTTGCGAAGGATACAACTACATCTATGCAGCGTGATTTTGCGGGTAAACGCAAAACAGAATTAGAAGCATTAACGGGTTATGTAATAAAGAAAGCAGCGGAGTATAATCTCGAAATTCCTTATTATAGTGGTATGTATGCTTATTTGAGAAGCAAGGTCGGTAAATAAAAAAAGAAAGCTGTTTGAATCGCTCAAACAGCTTTCTTTTTAAGAACTATCTTATTCTCCAATTACTTTTTTGTAATCAGCAATTGCAACTTTATGAGCTAAATTAGCCTGTATCAGATTGCTGCTTGCCTGAATCCAAGATAACTGAGATTGTAAAACATCCAGGATAGTCAAACGACCTTCATTGTAGCTGAAAGTATTGATATCCAAACTTTGCTTTGCGATATTCAAAGACTCCATCGCAATACGAATAGCTTCGCCGGATTCTTCAACGCTTGTAATAGCATTACTTAACTCCAAAGAGATTTGATCAGCTGTCTGTTGAAGATTTAGTTGTTGAATAACAATATTTGCTTTAGCAGCTTTAGTTGAATAAAATCTGTCACCACCGTGGAAAATTGGTATTTGTACACCGGCAAAAAGTCCGTTCTGCCATGTCTTGTACATAAAAACATTTTGATTTCCATATCCGGCTTTTGCTCCAACATAAAGTTTTGGATTTGTTTTAGATTGGGCAACGTTTTTATTTTGTTTAGCCAGTTCTATTTGTTTCTCTGCAATTGCAAATTCCGGTCTGTTATCCAGTGCTTCGTCAACAGTAACGAATGCAGGAAGCGGGATTTGTGTATTAATAGATTCAGAAGCAGAATTGTCGGCATTCGGCTCGATACCCATTAGCACATTTAATCCTTGATTGGCAATCAGGTATGATTTTTTCGCATTTGTCAAGGCTACTTCAGCTTCTTTCAAACGAGTTTGTACCATTAAAAGATCTGTGCGTGCGATTAATCCATCTTCAAATCGCTTACTAATAACATCGAATAAGCTTTTTACGATGTTATGATATTGAACCATAGTTTGGTACATATCTTTATTAGCAGCAGCAGTCCAATAAACTAAATCGGCCTGATATAAAATATTATTTACGGTTTGATCTTCCGCAAGAATAGATATTTCTTTTTGTATTTTACCGCTTTTATTGGAAGCCCATGTATAACCGCCATCCCATAAACTCTGGCTAAGTGTAACACCCGCTTGATAAACATGAGGAGAACGACCACCTTTTTCAGCTTCTCTCAGATTATAGAAATAATCTCCTTGAAAGTCAATAGCTGGTAAAAATCCAGTACGAATGCTTTTTCGCTTAGCATCTGTGGCTATAACTTGTTCCTGAGCTTTTTTGATATCCTGGTTGTAGTTCAAAACAAGTTCTCTATAGTTGTCAAGAGAGAGTTCATTTTGAGCATTAGCACCCCATGAAGCAAGTAAAAGAGCTACAGGAATAATATATTTGAATTTCATAGATCCAATGTTTAGAATAGATTCGGAGGTTTTATCCTCCGAATCTAATTTATGATTTAATGCGTAAAACGATACAGTATGTAACAGGTAAAATGAACAGAGTCAATACCGATGCAATTAGCAGACCACCCATAATTGTTGCAGCCATACCTCCGAACATTGCGTCAAATAATAACGGAGACATACCTAAGATTGTAGTACCTGAAGCCATAACTACCGGTACAATTCTTGATTTAGTTGCAGCAATCACAGCTTCGAGAGGACTTAATCCGGCTTCAGCTTCAATACCAATCTGATCGACCAGAACAATTGCATTTTTAATATTCATACCGACCAGTCCCAGAAGTCCTAATGTCGCGAAAAAGTCTAAGCTCTTACCGGTAACAACAAGTCCTAATACGACACCAATGAAAATCAGTGGTAGCATTAGTAATATGACAATCGGTTTGCGGTATGTTTTGAATAACAATAGCAAAGTGATGAAAATTAAGATACCAGTTAATGGCATATTTTTAGCAAGAGCTTCATTAGACTCATCCTGACTTTCTTTTTCACCATAATATTTCATTGTGTATCCTTCAGGAACTTTTATTTCTTCCTGAACACGATTCCATAATGCTTGCTGTCCTGCAATCGCATTTTCTCCACGCTTAGGATCACATTGAGCCATCATTAAGCGATCACGATTGTAGCGACGGATCATCCAGTATTTAAAATCAAATTCAGTATCAACAGTCACTTGTTCAAGTGGTGTAGTTTGTCCTTGATTTGTAAATACAGGGAATGTTCTCAAATTATTTAAAGTCAGGTTTGATACATCCTGATCTTTGATCAAAATAGGCATAAAGCGGTCGCGTTGGCGGAATTCTCCAATAGGAAGTCCATCTGTTGCTATTTTCACCGACTGAGCCATAGATTGGCGAGTAACACCTAAGCGTTGACCTTTTTCCTGAGAATAAGTCGGAATCCATGTACCTGCTTTATTGTGCCAGCTGTTGCGAATGTTTGTAAATTCGGGCATATCACGCATGATATCCATTACTCTATTCGTCAACATTTCCAATGTATCAATGTTTTGACCGGTAAACCCGATTTCAATAGTACTTTCCGGAAGTGGCGATAACTTGAATAATGAAGAGCGTACGACAATATTCGGATAAGTCTCACGAATATATTTTTCGAATTCCTCTTCATAAGGAATTGTTAATTTAGAATCATCTAATTCAATCAAAACATTTGCAAAGTTATCAGCAGGACCAAATGAAGAGCTTGCAAGATAATAACGCAATGGACTACCCCCCATTGTAATAGAGACATTTTTCACATGAGGTTTGCTCATTAGGTCAGCCTCAATTTTTTTCATATCCTTCTCTACAGTACGAATATTATACCCTTCAGGCCAGAATAAATCTGAACGGAAATATGGTTTATCCATACTCGGGAAGAAGTTTTGAGGCATGATACCCATCACAAATAATGCAAGGAATAAAGCTCCAATCATTGAGCAAATGGTCAACCAGCGTCTTTTGATTAAAGTACGGAGCAGAGCCTCAAATTTTTGATAGAATTTAGAGCCATAAGGATCTCCGGTGTCTTTATCATCTTTTTTCAGGATAAAGTTACCGAATGTTGTCGTTTGCGATAAGGCTAAAACCCAGCTTAACAATAATGAAATTGCTAATACAACAAACAAAGGTTTTACAATCTCAGCAACTGCAGACGGAGCCAGATACAATGGTAAGAAAGAGAATACAGCAATAAGTGTTGCACCAAGAAGTCCCCACTGAGGAATCGTTGCACCATCTATAAGAGCTTTAGTTTTCTCAACGCCACGTTTCATTGCAATCTGTGCATTATCCGTCACAACGATTGCATTATCTACGAGCATACCCATTGCAATGATAAATCCGGCAAGAGACGTACGGTTCAGACCAACACCCATAAATTGCATGATAAGCAATGTTCCACTGATACAGAAGATCAGAGAGCTACCAATCAGGATACCGGCACGAAGACCCATTACCATCATGATGATAACAATAACGATAACAAGCGATTCAACCAGATTTAAAATAAATCCGTTATTAGCCTCTTTTGCAATGATATCTTCAGGATATAGAGAAACAACCTGAATACCTTCGGGTATTTGAGGAGAAAGAAGAGCTAAACGCTCACGAACTAACTCCCCTGTTTTTACAACGTCTCTCTCTGGATCGGTTGAAACACCAATAGCAACAGCTTTTGTGCCATTAACGCGCATTAGGTTTTTAGGAGGTTCCAGATATCCCATTTCTATTTCAGCAATATCGCCTAAACGAATGAATTGTCCCGAATTTGATTGGATCAATTGTTCGCGAATATCATCTAAAGTCTTGTATGTTCCATCTGCAATGATTTTCATTTGTAAATCACCCGCTTGCTTCATGCCTGTACCCACAATTTGGTTTTGAGCATTAATGGTACGAGCAATAGCATCCGGATTAACACCCATATTCGCTAGTTTAGAAGAAGAAACGAATACGTTTACAACCTCGTATTGGTCTCCAAATAAACCAATTTTTTGTACACCATCAACAGTCACTAAAGCTTTTTTGATCTCTTCAGCCCAATAGCGAAGGTCACTGTTTGAGAAACCATCACCCGCAGATAAACCAAAATAAATACCGAATACATCACCAAAGTCATCTGATACGGTAATCGCAGAAGCTCCCTGTGGAAGTTTTGGTTGAATATTTAAAACTTTACGTCTTAATTCATCCCACATCTGAGGAATTTCATTTGCCGGAGCAGATGGAATTAACTCTAGAGAGATTTTAGACATGCCATAGTATGAGTCCGATTTAATTTTATAAACACGGCGCATACTTTGGATTTCACGCTCAATAGGCTCTGTAATAAGTTGCTCAACCTCTTGAGGTGTGGCACCCGGATATTGAGTCAGGATAACGCATTGTTTAATAACAAAAGGCGAATCCTCTTTTTTTCCTAACTTGTCAAAAGCTAATACTCCTCCAATTAGTAATATAGCAAGGAAAAAGTATATGATCTTTTGATTCTTTATCGAAAATTGGGCTAAATTCATTTTCTGTGATTTAATTAGTAGTTAATCAGTAAAACGTCTAACTTACTCGATTATTTAAGAACTTTCACGGTTTGACCGTTTTGAATGTCATATACACCCGCTGAAATAACAAGCTCACCAGGTTTAAGACCTTCAAGAATAGTTACGCGATCAGTTCCGATTAACTGGCCTTTTTTAACTTCTCTTTCTGTAACCTTTGATTGGTTTGTGTCCAAAACGAAAACACTCGTTTTTGAGTTGTTCGGATCAGAGAAAATAGCTGATAAAGGAATTGAAACAGCATCTGATTGGTTAAGCTCAACAGAGAATAAAACGCGGCAAGAGAATCCAGGCTTAATTTGTGTTTTTACTTCATCAAAGGCCGGATCATCCATCCATAATGTAATAGGAATACCTGAACCATCAGGTGACATATCAAGTATCTCTTTTACTTTAGCTTTGTATTTTTTACCAGGTAAAACATCAAATTCAACGAAGAATGTTTTTTTATCTTCTAACAGTTTCCAGCTGTTATCGGATACAGTAAACCAAACATATAGATCACTTGGGTCTACAAGTCGTACAATTGGCTCTCCAGCCTGTACCTTCTGGAAGTTTTCAACTAATTTTCGTTCGATAGACCCTGAGAATGGTGCATAAAGCTTCGTGTCCTGCATTTTATACTGCGAATTTTCGTAGTTTGCTTTTGCTCTCTCAAAGTTTATTCCAGCGTTTTCTAGATCTTGTTTAGAGATAGCTTCTTGCTGCATCAAACGTTCGTAACGTTGTAATTGAACTTTTGCTGCGTCATAAGCATATTTGTTTACATCTAATTCTAAGATATAGTCACGCGGATCTAGCTCGGCTATTAACTCTCCTTTCTTAACACGTTGACCACCGACAACATTCAGTTTGATAAGTTGTCCCGGAACGCGGAAAGCTAAATTACTGAAACGATCACTTTGCACTACACCCGCATAGTCTTTATTTATCTGTGATAAAGACTCAACAACAGAAGCCATAACTGTAGGTGTATAGTCAAGACTTTGTTCTTTTTTCTTTCCGCATGAAGTTGCTAGCAAGATCAGCGCGAAAATCGGGAAATAACGAAATTTCATAATCTCAATTTTTGGTTTTAGTTATTTATATTCTCAATATTTTCTCTCGTGTCTAAAAGTTTTAGTTTTAGGTGTTTATGCAGATTAAAAAATCCTCATAAAATATATGGATTGCAAATCTAATTCAATAGATAGGATTATAAAATACCTTGTTTGATATTTTAACTATATTAAAAATGAAAACTCATATATATCCTATTATTTAACGCTATTTTACTTTTAGATAATCAAAGTGTAAAAAGTTACATCTGTTAAATCAATCGTATATATTAAAACAAATAATCGAATGAAATAGATTATATCAAACTAATTATTTTGTTCATATATCCTTAGATTGCGTGCACCCATGTCATGATAAACTTATTATTGCTGATATATTGGATATATCCTGTCCAGAAAACTTTCTCTTTGCTAAACTCAGCTTGAAGAGTCCTGGTTGGAGAAATAGTGAAATCTTTTATTTTTAAATGTTTTTTGAAGTCAATCTCAGAAGTATCAATCGCTTTAAATAAAGTCTCCTTGGCAGACCACATAATCATTAATGTTTCAATACGTGAAGATGGGTTTATTAAGGCGATTTCATCTGTAGATAAAAACTTGTTTTCGATTCGAAGAACTCGATCCGAAGGAACTTCGATATCAATACCTATGAATGGGTCTTCTGAAATTAAAACAGCGGCATAACATCCTTGCGTATGTGAGATAGATATATGTAAATTACTATTTGAAAAAAAGGGTTTTCCGGCTTCCGTATATTTAATTTCCGGAAGATTGTTGAGTAACTTGTATATTAAATTACGCACAGACAGAAATTCTATTTTTCTATTTTTTGATTTAAAACGGTTTGTTTCATGGCTAATGTTTGGATACGCAGAAAGCGAGGTTAGAAGTTCTTCCTCGCTTTCTGTTATGTGCCATATACCGATCTGGTATCTGTCTTTTATTATGTGTTCTATTATAGGCATTATTCGGGAGTGACAGTGAATTTTATTCGTAATATACGATGTTTATCCATTTCCATAACCTGGAAGTGACAATTTCTATGAGTGATAATCTCTCTGCGAGTAGGAAAATCGCCTTTTATTTCAAGTAATAATCCGGCGAGAGTATCAGCTTCACCGATAACATCTTCGAAATATTCTTCGTCCAGATCAACAACCTTGTAGAAATCATTCAGAAGTATTTTTCCTTCAAAGATGTAGTTGTTTTTATCTATTTTGATATATTGTTTGTCTTCGTCATCATACTCGTCACTAATGTCGCCAACTATTTCCTCCAACACGTCCTCCATTGTAACCAATCCTGCGGTTCCTCCGTATTCATCTACAACGATTGCCATATGAATTTTTCTTTTTTGGAATTCCTCCAGCAAAGAGTCTATCATTTTACTCTCGGGTACAAAGTAAGCAGGGCGGATTAAAGTTTGCCATTTGAAAGTGTCGCCACGATCTAGGTAAGGTAGTAAATCTTTAATATATAATACACCTTTGATATGGTCATGAGTGTCTGCATAAACAGGCATACGTGAATATCCTAATTTGATAATTTGATCTACAATATCGCGGAATTTACTGTTAATTTCGATAGCAGCCATATCTAATCGGGAAATCATAATTTCACTTACCATTTTATCTCCAAAATTAATTATTCCCTCTAATATATCTTTCTCATCTTTGATTTCATGGGAAGTTAGTTCTAATGCATGAGAAAGTTCATCCATTGAAATGTTGATGTTTTTTTTGATGATTAATTTGTTTACAAATTGTGTAGATCTTACCATAATGGAAGATACTGGTTTGAAAATGGTGCGTAAAAATATCAGAACCCCTGCTGATCTTCTTGAAAAAGATAAAGAGTGATTTGTAGCATATATTTTAGGCATAATTTCTCCGAAGAGTAATAATAAGAACGTTAGAATAACTGTTTGGAAAATAAATTGAATGATTTGTGCTTCTCCAAAGTTTAAGACTTGAAGAAAAAAAACATTAAGTAACATGACGATAGCTACATTTACAAAGTTGTTTGCAATGAGAATAGTCGCCAGGAGTCGATCAGGTTTACTCAAAAGGTTAAGTACAGATGTATCTTTAGGATTTTTATCTGCATCCAATTCTTTCAGGTCGTTAGGTTCAAGTGAAAAAAAAGCAACTTCGGAAGCTGAAATAAAACCCGAAGCAAATAATAAGAAAACTGCAACTGTCAATGAGACAATTGAACCAAATGTTGGTGTAATAAAATGAACGGAAGATAATAGTTCCGTAAACGAATCTGAGTCCAAGTATATGAATGTTTAGTTAGACATAAGAATGGAAGCATCATGAAACCCGGATGCCCCCATTCAAAGATATTAAGCTTAAAACGGAAGATCGTCTTCCGCTGTATTTTGTTCAGTTTGCTGCACAGGCTGTGTTTGAGCCGGTTGCTGAAATGCGTTTTGAGCCGGCTGATTGTTGTAAACCGGTTGTGGTGATGCTACACCGTCATTGTTACCAGCATTGTCTCTTTTGCCTAATAGCTGCATTGAATCTGCAAAGATTTCAGTGACATAGCGTTTAACGCCATTTTGATCTTCATAGTTGCGTGTACGAATTTTTCCTTCAATATAAATTTGAGAGCCTTTACGTACATATTTTTCTGCAATCTCAGCTAAACCTCTCCAAAGTACGATATTATGCCACTCAGTTCTTTCAGGAACCTGTACTCCGGTTTGGGTAGTATAACCTCGTTCCGAAGTCGCAAGTGTAAGAGAAGCCACGGCAACGCCATTATCAAGATAGCGTACTTCAGGATCTTTCCCTACATTACCGATTAATATAACCTTGTTAACTGACATAATGAATATATTTTAATTTTTAAATTCAGATTAATAGCCCAAAAGTATGAATTCTGATATTCTTTTGCAAATAGATGCTTAAATAAATTGAACATTTTATTATTCAAGAAGTTTGTCGATAGCTTTACACATCTCATCAAACTCTTCCGGCTCGAATAAACGGGTTAGCATCACTATTTTACCATCTTTGCCGATGATGATGTTTCTTGTGATTCCAGCGTTCTTTTCGGCATATTTAAAAAAGATTTCGGATTTCGGATCCATTCCGACCGGATAGGTTATTCCTGTTGATTTTACCAATTGCTCAATCTTCTCTTTGGTCTCACCCCTGTCAATCGCAAACAAAGCAAAATTCGGGTTGTTTTTATGCTTTAACCAGATATCCTTTTCGATAAATGGCATTTCTTTACGACAAACACCACACCAGCTGGCTGTAAATTGTAGCATAACGATCTTTCCTTTCAAAGATGACAATTGGATTGTTTTACCATCTGTAAGTTTCATCGTAAAATCAGGAGCCTGTTCACCGGTTTTGACAATGTATCCTCGTTCGTTATCTTTACTTTGTGCATTGATATTTAAGTTGATAGCCAAAAATGCTATCAATACTAACCCTATTTGTGAAATTCGCTTCATAAGTTTAAATGTTTTAGTTCACTTCATTGTTCGGTTTGCTTTACAAAAATATCTATTTTTCGATATACTTCTGATTTTTTGCAGGCTAATTTTGTTCTCCTTTTTATGTTTTCTATTATATATTAAATCATTTCAATAGAAAGCTCATTGTGCTTAGAAGCTTATATTTGGAACATCTTCTTATCTTTGCAGATACTTAAAGCATACTAAACTAAAATATTATTCAAATCCTAAGTAATCTATGAAGTCATTTAAACTACCTAAAGCGGCTAAAATACTACTGGCGATATTAGGGTCTATAATCAGTCTGATAATAATTGTCACGATTATTGTCATAAACTTTGTATTGACTCCTGCTAAACTTACGCCGATAGTGCTTGATCAGGCAAATACTTATTTAAATGCAAAGGTCTCTTGTGAGGCGGTAGATATTACTCTTTTTAAAACTTTTCCTCAGGTAGGGCTGAGATTGAAAAAAGGAGAAATAATATCAAATGCATTACATGACTCTGTTGCAAACTCACCGCAGGATTCACTATTGAAATTCAATACGTGTATTATTGCGGTCAATCCGTTTGCCTTGCTGCAATCGAATGAGATTAAGATTAATAATGTCTTGATTGAAGATGCAACGATCTATGCATATAAAAATAAAGAAGGTGCATCCAACTGGGATATTACACTGATGAGTGATACTGTTTCGGCTCCAACGGATTCATTACAAGCGGATTCGATGTCTTTTAATGGTAAAGTTGATATACAGAATATTCAGATAAGTAATGCGAACCTGACTTTTGATGATCGTTCTACTGAGCTTTTCGCAGATTTGCGTAACTTTAATTTTAAGGTTTCAGGTTCATTTTCTGATATGCAAAATATGCTATTGCTTCATTTGGATACGCGTAATATCCTGGTGTGGCAGCAGGGTAAGTTGCTGGTGAATAAGATGGGCTTTGGTATGGATACACATCTGTTTATTGATAGAAGTAAAGGCCTTTATAAACTGAATGATACACAACTGGAAATTAACGGGATTCAATTGGCTGTAAATGGTACGATCGTGAAAGATTCTGTATCTTCAGAGCTTGATGTGGATATGGATTTTGGACTTAATGTCCCTACATTGAAGACCGTTCTTGACCTTATACCAAAATCTATCGTAAAAGAGAGCGTTGACGTGACTGCTAAAGGAGCAGTGGTAATAAATGGAACTCTGAAGGGCGTTTATGGACAAAATAAACTTCCTGTTTTTGACGTGTCAGTTCTGATTAAAGACGCTTCGGCTCAATATAAAGGAATGCCTTACGGGGTTGATAAATTGGATGTTGATCTGAAAGCTTATCTCGATTTTGAAAATAAAGCTGAGTCTTATCTCTTGTTGAATAAGTTTAATTTCGCAGGCGCATCTTCAAAATTGAATACTGCATTTAAGGTTCATTCTATACTTCAGGATCCTTCGGTCGAAGGAGATATTATTGCGAATATCAATTTTACGGATTTAGCAAAAACGTTTCCACTCGAAGAGGGTGTTGAGTTACGAGGAATTGTTGATTCTAAACTGAAATCAGCATTCCGGCTATCGGATATCAAAAATGAGAACTGGGGTAAAATAGGATTGGGCGGATCATTGAAAGTTTCGGATATCGCAATCATTAGTCCGAAAGATACCTTTGATTTACAGGTTCGTACTGCGGGATTTGCATTTGGAGCAAATAGTAATGATACGACTGTTCAGCAAGGAAAAACATTACTGAATGCAATAGTTGGATTCGATGGTCTGGATTTTAAGTTGAAAAATAAGCTAAAGGCTCGGGCTGAAAATGTTGCATTACAGATCAAAACATCTCCATTGAAAGATACAACCATGATAGCTTCTATGAGTGCTACAATCGGTTATTCGTCATTGGATGCAACATTAAATGATTCTATCACTATTCGTACAGGAGCAGCAAAAACGACGGTAGGTATTGCACCATCAAAAAGAGATAAAAAACTGCCGTTAATCTCTTCGTCTATGAAGTTTGATTCTTTATATGCGGTAATCGGTGATCAGCGTATGGGGCTTCAACTTGCAGCTTTTGATGTGAAGAGTGAAAAAGCCCAGAAAGACTCTAAGCACTGGATCAGTACAGGCGTATTAGGTTTTCAGAATCTAAAATTATTTACACCGGATTTTCCGTTGATCATATCTATGCCGGCATCTAAGTTGTCATTAGGTAATGATGCTATTACGTTGAATGGGGCAAAGGTTCATATCGGATCTTCAGATATGACAGTTACGGGACAGATATATAATCTCAAGAATGTTTTCTTCGATAAGGAAACTCTTTACGGAAAAATGTCTGTTACCTCAGATTTTATCAATTGTAATGAGATAACAAAGGCTTTGGAAATGGTTCCCGAAAATCATACGGCAGCTGCCGAAGTAAAGAAAGAACCAGTGTCCGAAGAGCCAATGAAGCTTTTTGTTGTGCCTGAAGGTGTTGATTTTGTATTAGATATAGATATACGTAAGGTCCTTTTTGGTAAGTTGGAAATCGAAAATATAAAGGGCGAAATGATTATTCGCAATCGGAGTATTGAATTAATGGATTTGAACTTACATACCATGTCGGCAGATATGAACACTACGTTAGTGTATAGTACAAAAGATACAACAAGTGCTTATACAGGTTTTGATCTGAAAATGAAAGATATTATTGTAGGTAAACTTGTGGAGTTTATTCCTGCATTGGATACATTGGTTCCAATGTTGCGTTCGATTGATGGACGTGTAAATTTTAATATTGCTGCAGAAGCGAGACTTGATTCAACGATGTCTATTGACATTCAGTCTATTCAGAGTGCGGCTAAATTGAAAGGAGATAGTTTGGTATTGATGGATGGCGATACATTCTCACAGATATCAAAAATGTTGAGATTTAAAAACAGAGAGCGGAATGTGATTGACAGTGTTTCTGTTGATCTGATCGTTCGTAATGGTCAGATCGAAATCTATCCGTTCCTTATAGGTATGGATCGTTATCTGGCAGCTGTAGGAGGAAAACATAATATTGATATGACTTTCGATTATCATGTTTCTCTTTTAAAATCTCCGATTCCGTTTAATGTAGGAGTCGATATAAAAGGTTCCATGGATGATTTTAAATTCAAAATCACCAAGGCACGCTATAAAGATCTGAAAAATTCAGTCAGACAAAGTCCGGTTGATAGTGCTGGCTTGTCTGTACGTAGTCGGATGAAAGAAGTATTGCACGAAGAAGCTAAATCAATACAGCTTAAACGAAAGGTTTCTGATAAGCAGTTTAATCCGTAGATAATATAATAATAAACGCATTTATACCATTTTTTGAAATGGATAAATGCGTTTTGTATGCAAAAAATGGGGGAATGGAGAAGTTATTAAAACGTTATTTTGTGGATGCACCCGGGGCAATGGCTTTGGGTTTGTTTTCGTCATTAATTATAGGCTTGATTTTACAGCAATTATCGAAGCTGCCATATTGTGAGTTTCTGTCCATAGTTGATACTGTTTTGTCTGCAAAATCACCCGTAATCGGAGCTGCCATCGGGGTTGCGATTGCGTATAGTTTGCAGGTTTCGCCGCTGGTCCTATTTGCCTCTTGTGCGACCGGAGCGTTTGGGTATATGACAGGAGGACCTGTAGGTGCTTACCTTGCATCTCTGACAGGGGCTGAAGTTGGAACATTGATATCAAAACGCACTCCGTTTGATATTTTGCTTACGCCGGCTCTTACGATACTAGTGGGAATGTTTGTGGGTAAATGGGTCG
>JBOFIZ010000374.1:0-1162 GCA_051650425.1 Bacteroidales bacterium | reverse complement strand
ACAATCGTTGGAATTGCCCGTGAACAAAAAAATACCGATGCGATGCTCCATGCTATTGACAAACACCAATTCAACTGGACAAATCTTGTCGAGTTGAATGACAATGGAAAGATCTGGTTAAAATATGGAATTGATAATGCCGTAGGAGCCGTATTTTTAGTCGATAAAGAAGGAACTATTATTGCAACAAATTTTGATGCACATGAACTGGAAAAACATTTAAAAAATTTACTGGATTAATATATAAAAAGAGTCTGCCCCGAATACCGGAACAGACTCTTTTGTTTTTTTTATTCCATCAAAGTCAATATTTTTTCAGGACCCATATAAATCTTCTTCTTATATAGTTTATACTTTGGAGTAGCTTTGGAATCATACATAGCAAACTTAGCCCAATCATGCAACTGCCATCCCAGACCATGATCAATAGTCATCAAATCAATCCGGTGCTCCAGACGTTTCTTGTAACCGCCAAAAAGATAACCGATACCTGTTCCGATTATTTGAAACAAATTCTTATTCTCATAATCGACAATATGTGCCAACTCATGCCCTATTACTCCGATCTGTGCATTGAAAGGTACATCCTCAAGCAGTATTCCTTTAAATGGGGGTTTATCATTTATATATACATGATAGATTCTTTTTTTTCTGAAAAGAGATCCTATATTCGGTCGGCAAGCCATCGTTGTTTTTTCTTTCGAGAATTTGAGCATTATAGTTACATCTTTTAATTCCGGATAATGTTTTAATGCTAATAGAAACTGACTTTCATACGACTCCGGATAGATTTTCTGTTTACCGTATTTCTCCCGCAAAATCTCAATTGAATCGGATTCAATCGGCTCAAACGTTTTTTGCTGGGCAGATACAGAAATAAGACATAAGAATGATAAGATAAGACTTAATAAGATGCTTTTCTTCATTATATAAACCTCCTAGTTATTTCAGGCTTCCAATATACAAAAATATGAGGCGCTGATTGAAATAATGGGAGCTAATTGAATAAAAAAAGTGAGGAGCTTCATTTCTGAAACTCCTCACTTATAATTGGTGCGGATGAAGGGACTCGAACCCCCACGCCTCTCGGCACTAGATCCTAAGTCTAGCGCGGCTACCAATTACGCCACATCCGCTTGACGATTACGGTTACAAAAGTAGT
>JBOFIZ010000373.1:0-1976 GCA_051650425.1 Bacteroidales bacterium | reverse complement strand
GATTATTCTTCTCCCGTTTTTATTTTAATAAGGTCGATCTTAGTATCTGTAGCCTTCAATATCTTAAACTGATACGGCTCTATATCAACCACTTCATTGACCGTAGGGAAGCGCTGTGAATAATGAAGAATATAACCGGCAACGGTTGCATATTCTTCTGATTCCGGTAAGCCTAAATCAAAAAGTTGATTTAACTTATCTATTTCATAACGTCCGGAAACAATGAAGGTCTGTGGATCTATTTCTTTCGCTATCAGATTATAAGTATCATGCTCATCCTGGATATCTCCGATAATCTCTTCGAGAATATCTTCAAGTGTAACAACACCAGCAGTTCCACCGTGTTCGTCAACCACAATCGCCATACTCTTTTTCTGTTGCATAAGCAGCTTCATCAGCTTATGTGCGGCCATCGTGTCGGGAACAAAAGGTAATTTATTAATCCGTGTATGCCAGTCATCCGGCAAGGTAAACATTTCAGATGAATGGATATAACCGATAATATTATCTATACTCTCCTTAAACACCGGTATTTTGGAAAATCCGCTTTCTGAGAAAGTCGTTATCAATTTAGGTATTGATGTATTCCACTCTACAGCGATAATATCTGTTCGCGGAACCATACAATCACGAAGTCTGATATTCGAAAAGTCCAATGCTTTCTGAAAGATTTTAACCTCCGTATCCATTTCCGAATTATCCAGGGAATCATCGATACTTTCCTTGATAAAATAATTCAAATCGATTTTACCAAACACCTTTTTATCAGACCGTGGATGAATCTTAACCCTGCACAATTTCAATACGAGTTTTGAAACTAACGTTGCAAACTTACTTATCGGATAAAGCAGGATGTAAATCAATAATAACGGTAGGGCAAATATCCGAAGAGACAGATTCGGGTTTATCCGGAATATTGTTTTAGGCAAGAATTCGGCCGTAATCAGAATTATCACCGTTGATATTATCGTCTGAAGCAGAACAACAACCGCTTCGTTAGGTATAAAATTAGCCAGAAATGGTTCAAGCAGATTAGCCATGATCATCCCATATACAACCAGGCATATATTGTTTCCTACCAATAGCGTAGATATAAAGTTTTCGGAATTCGCATAAAAAAGCTGTAAAATAGAAACCGAAAAACTCTTCTGTTTTTTTTCTAGTTCAAAGCGAAGTTTATTGGATGATACAAAAGCGATCTCCATTCCTGAAAAGAATGCAGACAAAGCAATTGTTATTAATATTCCCGTGAGCGAATTCATATTACTCTTTTATTTTATTGGTCGTTTTAGGTATTGAGTCCGTTTTAATCTTAGTTGAATCTGTTTTAGTACTAGTACTATCTTCTTTTATATAAAGATCAGCGCTGGTCTGTAGAATGTCCCATCTGGTCATTTGCTCATTCGAAACAAACCCTTTACCATATATAACGTTTCCGCCTGCCCTTTCGATTCGAATAGCACTATCGGAATATATTTTCTGAGCATTCTGATCCCAAAACAATAACTGAGTCTCGAAACGTTCATTCTGGATATTCTGTATCTTAACATTTCCTTTGAGCTCCCAAAGCTTCTTTTGTTCCCAGAAGTACGCAGAATCAGCCTGAATGCTTGCATCAACTTCGAATACCGAGTCAAATTTTTCTACATAAATACCACTTGGGAAATGCCAGTACGGGCTTTGAGCTTTACTGAACATCAGCCACTCTTTTGCCTGAAACTTATAGCGAGTGATTCCTGAATCAGAAATTAATGAGACTACATCTTCTGTTTGAATAGTAGGAACCAACGATGTATTCACCGGATCTAATCCTCCACCTTTTTTTTCAGAACAGCTGGAAAAGAAAACAAGCATAACAGTTGCAAAAGTTGCAACTGCTATGCTTATAAAATATGATCTTTGATTCTTATGAAAAGATTCTTCCATAAATTATCTGATTGTTGTTCTTTCCTGGATCCATCCACCTACAGTAAATG
>JBOFIZ010000372.1:0-8138 GCA_051650425.1 Bacteroidales bacterium | reverse complement strand
TTTGATGCATAAACAACCGAATCATCGGCGGATACACAGATGCTTTCATAATGTCCTTCAGGAAGCTTTATCAGCGCTACAGCTTTGATATCCGGATGGATTGCAAACTTCAGGATTTTATCTACACAATAATTGTCATTTGTGTAATCTGCCATTAATACGTAGAGGTATTTATCTGTTGCATAGATATCTCTACAAATCGTATAGAAGGAGTTGTCAGCTAAGTCTGTTTTGCTATTTATTACATCCAGCGAGCTGGCAACCTCCGGTATAGAGGAATAATCATATTTGTCGGTTAATGACAATGTTTTTTTGTCATAGCATTCGATGAACGGCTGATTGTCGGATACTACTAAATATGCATCCTTTGAGTTGGCCACAAATCTGGATTTTCGTACAAAGGTCTTTATCTCCGAGGAAAAACGATAGGGTTCGCCAAAGAGTACTGCTTCTTCGGTATAGATATTATATTTGATCAGTGGAGTCTCTGCTTTTTGTGATGAGGCAATTACACAACTATCTTCGAAAACATATCTGGGCCCGCGATCGATTATAAATGCAGGGGCAAACTTCTTTTCGCCGACCTCTTTTCCATTGACATACAAATTTATCGCGATATTGCCATAGTTTAAGACTGACATTACCGAATCGGAAAAAGCGAATTGATCTATACCCAGTAAGTGACCGGGACCTTGGCCGCGTTTACCTATCGTTGATTTGTAATCCAAATCTTTGGAAAGACAAAATATCTGATCGGTTACAGGGTTTGAGAAGTAAATATTGTCGTCGTGATATTGGAGGCATACAATCTCTTTGAAAAAAATAGTATCGGCTACTGCATCTATACTTTTATCAGTGATGAGTGTCTCTTTAGCAATTTCATTCTGTTCTGATTTGCATTGGAAGAATAACACGATAAAAGCAAAAAGTGACAAACTAAATAGTCTATTCATGATTTATTCTTTTTAAATATATTCTAAAGAGGGTATTCATGCCGAAGAGCACATTTATTACTTTCTATATTTATCAGATCTATGCTTTAATCTAATATTAGATTCTGCATCTAATAAAACACTTTTAAATTGTATAATCAAAGTAAATACAAATAATATTCATACTATGCTAAATACGCTATCCCCAGAAACAGTAAAAGCCGTGATCGCACCTGGAACGAAGAAGCATTCTGCTGATGGTTTTTAAAACCAATCAACAGAATGCTCTTTTTATTTTGCAAATCCGGATTTCGGATCTACCAGAATTTATTTAACTCTGCATTGTATTCAAATCCGCCGGAAGCTAATTTTTCAATTAAATCTTTCGGGTCGATATTCAGATCATCGCATAAAGCATCCAGTGAGCTATAAGAGTCACGAAGCTTCATATTGATAAAGCTGAACAGCATATTAACGTCTTTAGGTAACTGATCCATAATTAAAGTTTGCTATTGATTCGGCAACAAAGCCAAATTGAGTTTGAAATAGTCCGAATTAAATTATCCCTTCAAAGTCGGAGTAACATCAGAAGATTATTTTAATTCAGGGGCAAAGTTAGTAAAATTGGATTTCTGTCCAATAAATCGCACAAACCATAACCTAGAATGATTCTATAAATAACAATCTTTTTTCTTTCGTTATATTTCTAAAATTTGGATATTCTGTTACCTTTGCATAGGGTGGATCTCTTTCTTTTTTTTGAGATAACCCTTTCGACCGGAAATAAAAGAAAACACTATATATGAGCAATGAATGGAAATTTCTAACGCCTCCGACTGAATTTGACAATACAGTCGAACACATGGCAAAAGAGCTCGGAATCAGCCCGATTCTCTGCAAACTTCTTTTGCAAAGAGGTATTACTTCAATCGAAGAGGCTAAAAAATTCTTTCGTCCTCAACTCCAGGATCTGCATGATCCGTTCCTGATGAAGGATATGGATAAGGCTGTTGACCGCCTTAACTTAGCGATGGGGCGTAAGGAGAAAATTCTTATTTACGGAGATTATGACGTGGACGGTACGACTTCGGTTGCATTGGTTTATAAATTCTTACGTAGTTATTATTCAAATCTTGATTACTACATTCCGGACCGGAGCGATGAGGGCTACGGTGTATCTTATAAAGGGATTGACTTTGCTCACGAAAACGATTTTTCGCTGATCATTGTGCTGGATTGCGGCATCAAGGCAAATGAGAAGATCGATTATGCCAAGCGTAAAGGGATCGATTTTATCATTTGTGATCATCATAAACCGGATCCGGTTCTGCCTGATGCGGTTGCGATATTAGACCCTAAGAGGGATGATGCGAGTTATCCGTTTTCGCACCTTTCGGCTTGCGGTGTTGGGTTTAAATATATGCAAGCTTTTGCGATCAGTAACGGGATTGACTTTGCTTCCTTATATCCATTGCTGGAATTTGTGGCGGTAAGTATCGCTGCCGATCTGGTGCCGATTGTGGGTGAGAACCGCATCATGGCTTATTATGGCTTGAAGCAGTTGAACAACAATCCGAGTATCGGTATCCGGAGCATCATCAACAGTTGCAGTCTGAACGATCGGGAAATCTCGTTGAGTGATGTGATTTTCAAGATCGGTCCGCGCCTGAATGCTTCGGGACGTATGCAATGCGGGAAAGAAGCTGTGGATCTATTGATCTCGAAGGATATGCAGCAGGCAAAAGATATCTGCGAAAGTCTGAACGGATACAACGATATGCGCAGAGAGCTGGATAAGAACGTGACTGAAGAGGCTAACTCTATTCTGGAAAACTGCAAAAGTCTGGCTTCGCGTAAAGCAATCGTTATCTACAATGACAGATGGCATAAGGGTGTAATCGGTATTGTGGCATCACGCCTGACTGAATTATATTACAAGCCGGCTGTTGTGCTGACTCTTTCGAACGGATTGGCTACCGGCTCATGTCGTTCGATTCAGGGTATCGACATCTACAAAGCGCTGGAATCGTGCAGAGATTTGCTTGAAAACTTCGGAGGACATCCTTATGCGGCAGGTCTTTCGATGAGGGAGGAAAACGTAGAGGCATTTACGGTCAGATTTGAGCAGTATGTGGCAGATAACATTGAACCCGAACAGCTGATTCCGCAACTGGAGATAGATGCCGTGATCAATTTTCACGATATCACACCGAAGTTTTTCCGTGTACTGAAACAGTTTGCTCCGTTCGGTCCGAACAATCAGAAGCCTGTATTTTGTACGAAACGCGTATATGACTACGGTACCAGTCGCCTGGTAGGTAAAGATCAGGAGCATCTGAAACTGGAGCTGATCGATACGAATTCGGAGAATATCATGAATGCGATTGCCTTCGGTATGTATGAACACAACGATTACGTGAAGGGATTAAATCCTTTCGATATCGTTTATACGATTGAAGAAAACAATTACAACGGTAATTCTTACATTCAGTTACTCGTTAAAGAAATCAGACCTAGCTCAATGACCGAATGACAATTTTCGAAAATATACTAAAGGAACATTGGGGATATGACACTTTCAGACCTTTGCAGGGAGATATTATTCAAAGTATCTACGACGGAAAGGATACCCTGGGGCTTATGCCTACGGGGGGTGGAAAATCTCTTACGTTTCAGGTGCCGGCTTTGGCAATGGAGGGAGTGTGCGTAATCGTCACTCCCTTGATTGCATTAATGCGGGATCAGGTAGATAATCTGAAAAAGCGCGGATTGAGAGCAGCCTGTATCTACTCAGGTATGTCAACTTCCGAAATCAGTATAATCCTGGATAATGCGCTCTACGGGGGAGTACAGTTTCTGTATGTATCGCCCGAGCGGCTTTCGTCCGAATTGTTTCTGGCGAAATTTAAGGCGATGAGAATATCCATGATAGTCGTGGATGAAGCGCACTGTATTTCGCAATGGGGATATGACTTCAGACCGGCCTATCTGAATATTGCCGATATACGGCTTATTCATCCGCAGGCTCCCGTTCTGGCTCTTACGGCTACGGCAACGACTCAGGTTGTAAAAGATATACAGGAGAAGCTTCGCTTCAGACAGGAGCATGTTTTCCGGAAGAGTTTTTATCGTTCGAATATCGCTTATGTGGTAAGACATACGGATTGTAAAGAGTCGGAGCTGACACATATCCTGAACAGTATCCAGGGTACGGCAATCGTTTATACACGTAACCGGAAGAAGACGCAGGAAACGGCGGCCTATCTTCAGCGCTTTGGTATTTCGGCCGATTATTTTCATGCCGGATTGAAGAACTCTGTCAAAGAGGCTAAACAGGATGCCTGGAAACGCGGAGAGACCCGTGTTATGGTTTCGACCAATGCTTTCGGGATGGGAATCGATAAAGCAGATGTTCGCTGTGTGGTCCATCTGGATATGCCCGATTCGCCCGAAGAATACTTTCAGGAAGCGGGACGTGCAGGGCGTGACGAAAAAAAGGCTTATGCCGTTTGCCTGATCGGGAAACAAGATGTGCCGACACTGAAACGACGCATTACGAATGCTTTTCCGGAACGTGATTTCATCAAAGAGGTTTATGATCTTTTAGGCAGCTTTCTGAAGATCGGTGTGGACAGTGGCTTCGAGGCTTGCAGGGAGTTTAATCTGGGGAATTTCTGTAAATTCTATAACCTGCCTATGATTCAGACTCACAGTGCACTGAAGCTTCTGGAACTGGCACGATACATCGAGTACATCCCGGAGGAGGAGAGTCAGTCGCGCATATTGATTCTGCTGACTAAGGAAGAGCTGTATCGCTTGCGGGGATGGGATACGAAAACCGACGAACTGATTCAGACCATTCTGCGGAGTTATACAGGGATCTTTACCGATTATGCATATATCGACGAGGAGAAGCTTTCGGAGCGTATCAATTTATCTCAGGAAGGGATTTACGAGCGTCTTCAGATGCTTACAAGACAAGGTATCATCAGTTTCGTTCCACGTAAACGAACTCCTTACATCGTTTATCTGCAAAGACGTGAAGAGAAGAGGTATATTCAGATCAACCGAAGTGTCTATGAGGATCGGCTTGAGAAGTATCAAAGCAGGATTTCGGCAATGATCAGTTATATCGAGAATACGGAGATCTGCCGAAGCCGCTCTTTGCTGAACTATTTCGATGAGGAAAATGCAACGGATTGTGGTATTTGTGATGTCTGTTTAGCCCGAAAAAAGCGTAAGAAGGATGAGATGCAGAGGCTTATGACTGAGATTTGCAATCACCTGACTATTCTGCCTCAGACATTGGATGAGCTGGTGGTGAAAATACCCTCGGAGAAGGAACTTATAATTGAAGGTATCCGGATTTTACTGGACGACGAGAAGCTCCGAAAAGATGATTCAGAGCTGTTATACGTTATTTCTGCCGAATAGAATGCGTATTCGTTTCGGGAATCCCATACCTCAGCATCTTTAGATAAAAAAAATCAAAACCGTTTCTATCTTACTAAACAAATAAGTAAGTTTGTACTTCAGTTAGACTTTAAACACATGAAATATCAGATATCAGCAGACACGTTACACGAGGAGGTTATCAAATTGCCTTCGTCGAAAAGTATAAGCAACCGCGTTCTAATCATTAACGCTTTATCATTGAGTGATTATCCGATCGATAATTTATCGGATTGTGACGACACGAACGTCATGCTACGTGCGCTGGACTCGGATTCCTCTTCGTTTGACATAGGTGCTGCAGGAACAGCGATGCGATTCCTGACGGCTCTGTTGGCTAAGACTTTCGGACAATGGTCCATCACGGGTACCGAACGTATGAAGAACAGACCTATCAAACTTTTGGTGGACTCGATCAATGCCCTGGGTGGTAAAATCGAATATACCGAAAAAGAGGGTTATCCCCCACTACGTATTTACGGATCGGCTCTTGAAGGTGGTGATCTGGAGCTTGACGGAGGTGTAAGCTCGCAATATATTTCGGCATTGATGATGATTGCTCCCTATATGAAACACGGACTTACGCTGACATTAACCGGAAATATCATCTCACGACCTTATATCAATCTGACAGCAGAACTGATGCGCTTTTTCGGTGCGGAAGTGATTGTTTCGGACAATAAGATCAAGGTTATACCGGGCGAATATCAGCCGAAACCTTTCTTTGTAGAGAGTGATTGGTCGGCAGCATCCTACTGGTATCAGATTGTGGCACTCAGCGAGAATCTTCGTTTGCAGCTTCCTTATCTGACCAAAAACAGTTTGCAGGGAGATGCGAAAGGAGCTGAATTATTTAATTTGCTTGGTGTTCAGACTCAATATACCCAAGAGGGTGTAATCATCAGTAAAAAAGAGGTTTCGACCAAAAAATGTATCTACAATTTTGTCGATCAACCGGATCTGGCTCAAACATTTGTGGTGACTTGCTGCTTGCTGAATATTCCGTTTCATTTTTCGGGACTTCAAAGTCTGAAAATAAAAGAAACAGATCGAATGGAAGCACTGAAGAACGAAATGCGTAAGCTGGGCTATATACTGACGGATAAGAACAATTCTATACTGGAATGGAGCGGCGAAAGATGCGAACCGTCCAACGAACCTATTCATACGTACGAAGATCATCGAATGGCTATGGCATTTGCCCCGGCTGCACTGAAGATCAGTAAAATTGATATTTGCGAACCGGGAGTCGTTTCTAAGTCTTATCCGAACTACTGGAATGACCTGAAACAAATCGGATTCGAAATCAAAGAATGATACCGGGAACCTGAACGGAGTTTCCGGAAATAAAATTATAAATCTATGTTATTTTTAATAATTGCCTTAATTGTGCTTGGCTTGGTTGCCGCTACAGCCGGTATTTTCCATTATCGGAACATACAAAAAAGAATTGAACGCGGCGAAGTGATAGAAGAAAGTCCTGTTGTGGAAGAAGAGTGTTGTGGATCCCATTCTACATGCGAAAAAGACAGCCTGTTAACTGCGGTAAGTAAAGATATCGAATATTACGAAGACGAAGACCTGGATCGGTTCAGAGGTGTCGCTTCCGAAGAGTACTCGGAAGATCAGATCGAAGAATTCAGAGAAATACTCTATACGCTTAAGAGCGAAGAGGTGGCGGGATGGGTAAGAAGTCTGCAGCTCCGTGCTATTGAATTACCGACAATTATTAAAGATGAAGTATTATTAGTCGTAGGCGAAAGAAGATTCCATGATTGAACTTTTAAACTATACATTTTTCCAGAATGCTTTGGCAGGTGCCATACTTGTCAGCATTCTTTGTGGCATAGTCGGCACTTACATTGTAGTTCGCCGGCTTGTTTTTATTAGCGGCGGTATTACGCATGCCTCTTTCGGCGGGCTTGGTCTTGGGTTTTATTTAGGATGGAACCCGATTGCCACAGCTACGATGTTTGCCGTCTTGTCGTCCTTTGGCGTAGAGTGGTTATCGCGCAGAGAGGCTGTGCGGGAAGATTCGGCCATAGCTGTATTCTGGTCGCTGGGGATGGCACTCGGCGTCCTTTTTATCTTTCTGACTCCGGGCTATATGCCTGGTATGACAGAGTTTCTGTTTGGTAACATCTTGACGATTACCCGAACGGATTTACTGATCTATGCCTTGTTAACAACTGCTTCGGCACTATTCTTTCTTATATTCTACCGAAGCATATTATACATTGCATTTGACAGTCAGTTCGCAAAAACAAAAAAACTACCTGTGGCCTTTATCGAATACGCCATGATGTTTTTTATTGCTACAACCATCGTTTTCAGTATCCGTCTGATCGGAATCGTATTGTTAATGTCTATGCTTACCGTTCCTCAAATGACAGCCAATTTGTTTACAAAGTCATTTAAAGACATGATATTTCTGAGCGTAGGCATCGGGATTGTCTGTGCAATTGCCGGACTCTTTCTTTCGTATGTGCTGAATGTACCTTCAGGGGCGTTAATAATTATCGTATCAATCATTATCTACCTGATTTGTAAAATCTATTTTAAGCTTAAACAAAGGCATGTAAGAGCTTAAGTGAAATAATTATTGATATGCAGTGTCGCCTTTTTATATGCTTTTACATATCCTTACTTCTATGCAGTTGTTCAAACAAAAAGAACACCTTGCTGAGTCGTGCATATAATGAGATGACTACCCGATATAATATTTATCATAATGCTCATGAAGCTTTCCTGAAT
>JBOFIZ010000371.1:0-5165 GCA_051650425.1 Bacteroidales bacterium | reverse complement strand
ATGCAGAAGTTTATAGGCTTTGACAGTGCTGAAACAAGATGGTTGTATGTCGATGGATTTGCACGGACACATATTTTGCAAACGACAATAAGGTACTTCTCCTTTTTTACGGATGCTGCAAACTTTGGTGCAGCTATGGGGTACTCAATGTTTTTTTTCAGTATCATAGCATTTGTGCGCAATAGCTTACCCGAGCGTTTATATTATCTCTTTGTAGCTCTGATGGCCGGATATGGGATGATGATATCGGGAACACGTACAGCTATGGTTGTACCTTTTGTTGCGTTATTTGTCTATATTCTTCTAAGAAAGGATTTCAAAAAGATTATTTATATGTCGCTACTTCTGGCAGGTGCATTGATCTTTTTTAAATATACGACTATATTGAACGGAAATCCCGAAATAAGAAGAATGCGTAGTGCATTTCATCCTGAAAATGATCCGTCTTATCTGGTCAGATTAGCGAATCAGCAGAAAATGAAGGTCTATATGGCCGATCGTTATTTTGGTGTGGGTATAGGATTAGGAGGAGGTAAGGCGAAGCGTTATGCGCCGGATGCTTATATGTCTCAGATTGCAACAGATTCGTGGTTTGTCATGATATGGGTAGAAACAGGTATTGTGGGACTGTTACTGCATATCCTGACTCTGCTTATGATTTTGGCGGGCGGAGCATATATCCTTCTTTTTAAGATTCGGGATGATGACCTGCGAACCTATCTGATTGCTTTTTATGCGGGTCTGACCGGGATGATAGCAGCATCTTATGCAAATGAGATTTTTGGACAATTGCCGAATGGATTTACTATTTTCACAGGTATGGCATTTGTGTATTTAGGTCCTTTTTATGACAGAGAACTGAGTGAAGCAAAAAACAATACTTTGAATCATGAGCATGAATAACCTAAGAAAACCATTGGTTTCGTTTATTACGGTGAACTATAACGGATATGATGATACGGCAGAATTGATAGATTCTATCGGGCGTATCATTCAGACCGTTTCGTATGAAATCGTGGTTGTAGATAATGCTTCCGCAAATGATGAAGGATTGAGGCTACAGACTGATTTTCCTGATGTTAATGTGGTTCTCTCAGAGAAAAATCTCGGATTTGCAGGCGGAAACAATCTGGGTATAAAACATGCTTGCGGTACATATCTTTATCTGATTAATAATGACACTTATTTTAAATCAGACTCCATAGCTCTACTGATAGCTCGTTTGGAATCTGATGCACGTATAGCGATTGTCTGTCCCAAAATTATTTTCGCAGACGATGAGCAAACGATTCAGTTTGCCGGCTACACACCCTTATCAGCTGTAACATTAAGAAATCGTTTGATCGGTTTCGGAGAGAAGGATGAGGGACAATATGATGAAGGATATTTTTCGCCCTATGCACACGGGGCTGCCATGTTCTTGGAAATGGAGACTATCCGGTCAGTCGGTTATATTCCGGAATGCTATTTTCTCTATTATGAAGAATTGGATTGGAGTGAAATAATAAATAAAGCCAACCGATTGATCTATTATGAACCGCTGGCCACCATTTATCATAAGGAAAGCAGATCAACAGGCAGGAACAGTAAGCTTAAGACTTACTATCTGACTCGTAACAGATTAATGTTTGCCGTGCGTAACCGGAAAGGAATCTCTAAGACAGGTTCGCTTTGCTATCAGTTTCTGCTGGCATTTCCTAAAGCTCAGATCAAATACATGTTCGAAGGTCGTATGGATCTGATGAAAGCATCGTTGCGTGGAGTAAAAGATTTTCTTTATAAAAAAGAAGGTATATGATTCAGATTTTTCAAGTATTGAATATCGTCTTATTAATAATAAGCGGTGTTTTTGTTTCGTATCTTTTTGTATTCTCTGTAGCATCCCGCTTTTCCGGAAAAAGGAGCTTGGCGCAAAAGGCAATCAGGAACAGGTTTCTGATTTTAATTCCGGCTTACAGGGCTGAATCTGTCATAGAAGAAACTGTATGCGCGGCTTTGAAACAAAAATATGAACCCGAACTGTTTGATGTGCTGGTTATCTCAGATACAATGCCTGATGAGACAAACCGGAATATCGGGGAGGCCGGAGCAGATGTTCTCAAAGTCAATTTTGTAAACAGTACTAAGGCTCAGTCGCTAAAAGCTGCTGTCCATTATATAGAACAGAAAAACAGGGAATATGATTATGTGTTGATTCTGGACGCGGATAATATTATTTATCCTGATTTTCTTAATGCTTTTGAGTATACAGATCCTCAAAGGATCACGGCGATACAATGTCACCGGATGGCAAAAAATACAGATACAGATATTGCTATGCTGGATGCAATCAGTGAAGAGATGAATAACTCTATTTACAGGCAAGGGCATGTGAATTGTCATTTACCATCGGCTCTCATTGGTTCAGCAATGCTTTTTTCGTTTTCGTGGTTTAGTAAATCGGTTGATTCACTTAATACGGTAGGAGAGGATAAGGAGCTTGAATTACTGCTTTTATATGAGCGTAAATTTATTTATTATGCTGCTGATTCATTCGTTTTGGATGAAAAAGTAAGAAAGAGTTCAAACTTTTATAATCAAAGACGCAGGTGGATCGGAGCACAGCTTGAGAGCTTCGCTTTGGCCCGTAAATATCTTCGAGGCGTGTTATCTCCTTTTAATCCGGGACTTCTGGATAAGGTGTTTCAATGGTTGATTCCCCCACGTATAATATTAATGGGTGGCTTACTGATCTGGACTGTGTTTGTTTTTATACTTAAACTGTCGGGTAGTAGTTTGTGGATAGTGATTGATGCAGCTTTGCTGTTGGCCCTGCTTTGCGCTATTCCGGGCAAGATGTATTCTTTCAGATTATTGAAAGCTTTGTGTAAGATACCTTATCTTTTTGTTCTGATGCTTTTCAATATGTTCAGATTAAAGAATGCAACTAAAAAGTTTATTCATACAAATCGGAATTCTTAAATTAACCTTTAAACCGGATTCAAATGAAAATCGCAATTGAAGCTCAGAGGATATTTCGTCCGAATAAACATGGGATGGATTTCGTGGTTTTGGAGTCGATCAGACAACTTCAACAGATAGATCATGAGAACGAATATTATATCATTGTTGCACCCGGGCAGGATCCCTGTCTGTCGGAAACATCCAATTTTCATATTGTAGAATTGAAAGCCTCAGGAGGTTATCCTGTGTGGGAACAGATAGCTCTGGCGCGGTATATAAATAAATTAAAACCTGATTTATTGCATTGTACGAGCAATACAGCACCAATGAATGTGAAGGTCCCATTGATTATAACATTGCATGATATAATCTTTCTGGAAAAACAACAAGCAAATAATGCATCCTTTTATCAACGTCTGGGACGCTTATACCGTAAGATTGTTGTGCCGGTTGTATTAGGTAAATGTCAGAAAATAATCACTGTTTCAGGCTTTGAAAGAGAGCGTATAGCGAGTTATCTGAATTTAGACAGGAATAAGCTTCAGGCTATTTATAACGGATTCAGTGATCATTTTCATCCAATAAAACCGGATGATTGCAATCGTGTAATCAATAAGTATATAGATACACAGCGGTTCATATTCTTTCTTGGAAATACGGATCCGAAGAAGAATACAATTAATACACTGAAAGCTTATGCTTTATATGCAGAGCAATCGGCTCATCCGGCAAAGTTGCTGATAGCAGATCTTAAAAAAGATATTCTGTATAAATATCTTGATGATAATGACCTGAATGCCATTAAACCGATGATAGTCTGCCCCGGATATATATCAAATAAAGACTTACCTTATATTTACAGTGCAGCCAGTGCTTTTTTGTATACATCGCTGCGAGAAAGCTTTGGGATTCCTCTGCTGGAAGCAATGGCTTGCGGGACACCTGTCATAACTTCGGATCGTTCAGCATTGCCGGAGATAGCAGGAGCAGGTGCAATTCTGGCTGATCCTACTTCTCCGGCAGATATAGCAGGGTATTTACTCCGATTGGAGGATGATGCGGACTTTCGTCAGAAAACAATTGAATACGGACTCGAAAGAGTAAAGGCCTTTTCGTGGAGATATACGGCGACTGAACTATTGAATTTATATACCAAAATAGCTTTACAAGATGGAAATAAATAATGAAAACTATACGATACTGGCAATCGATGATCATGATGCCAATCTATTGCTTTTAAAAGCTATCCTTGGGAGTGCAGGATATAAAGTGATAACAGCTACTTCAGCTTCAATGGCATTTGATTTATTGAATCAGCAAATTCCGGATATAATCATCATGGACGTAATGATGCCCGGGATGGATGGTTATGAAGCAACAGCTATCATTAAATCCAATGAATTATATAAAGATATTCCTGTTATTTTTCTGACTGCTTTAGTAACCTCAGATGATGTTGTTAAATGCTTTAATTCGGGAGGAAGCGATTATATCAGTAAACCTTTTAACCGGGGTGAACTTATAGCAAGAGTATCTAATCAGACCTCTTTACTTGCTGCTAAAAATAAAATCATGGATCAGAATATTGAGCTTCGTAAGATAATGGAGCACAGGGATAAGCTGTATTCTGTTATAGCTCATGATTTGAGAGGCCCGCTGGGAAGTATTAAAATGATCATGGAATGTTTACAAACGAATTTACAAAGCAAGAATATCGGTTTCGATAATATGGAGCTTTTGTCGGAAGCGAATAAGCTCTCAGATGAATTATTTCAATTACTCGATAATCTGCTCAAATGGACAAAGAATCAGTTGGGACGATTAAATCTGGTTTATCAGAGAGTAGATATAAAAGGTATTGTGTTGAGTGTAGTCGAATTCTATACTCTGATCGCTCAGTTTAAATCAATTCAAATCACAACGGATCTGCCTTCAGAGCTGTTTGTAAATACGGATATTGATGTTGTAAAGACTATTCTCCGAAATTTTATAAATAATGCAATAAAGTTTAGTTATACAAATTCCGAAATTCTGGTGGGAGCAAAGCAAAAAGGAGATGTTATTGAGGTTTTTGTGAAGGATTTCGGGCAAGGAATACCTGAGGATCAGCAAATGAGATTAAGAAACAGGGAGTTTGTGTCATCTGTTTTTGGTACAAACAAGGAAGAAGGAACCGGAATGGGACTGACATTGAGCCGGGATTTGATCGATCGGATCGGAGG
>JBOFIZ010000370.1:0-5006 GCA_051650425.1 Bacteroidales bacterium | reverse complement strand
TTCTGCACTGATGGCAATCGATGATCATTACGAAAAAATGGTGGTGTCTCTGGATGATTTTGCATTTCCTGCCAAAGAAGGAATTAAACATATCCAGGCATGGAATTTATCTAAAGTCATATAAAAGAAAAAGGGATAGATCCAATAAATAAAGGGATGCTTTTGCATCCCTTTCAAACAAACCTGATCCCGAACTATCGCAATTCAATCAATAATCTGTTTGTTTTTGCAATTTATCGAGAAAAGCAGATACACTTTCATGCATCTGCCTTTTTTATAATCAAGGATTCTCAACACCAGGAGTTAACTCAACCGGAGCCGGATTTTGATCTGCCGGAGTCAATGACTCATTCTCATTAATCTCATTCAAAGGAAGTTGCAATAAGAATGCACTTCTTTCAATAGGCGAATTAAATTGATCTGCCATTTGAAAATTTGTACCCGAATAGAAACGTTTCATTGGTGTATTCGTACGTTTCATATCAAACAGATTAAACCCTTCACCCCAAAGTTCAATACGACGTTGCAGCATAACATCATCAGCTGTCATGGATGCAATTGACGGAGCTGCTGCATAACGTTTTTCCAAAAGAGGTTTTAACGTTTCTGCAGCTTGGGTGTTTTGTCCCATTCGTGCTTCTGCCTCTGCCTTAATAAGTAACATTTCAGAAGCTCGCATATAAGGAAGATCATTCTCAAAATTCTGAACATAACCGAACTTCAAGTTAAAGAACTTCTCCGGATTAGTAACCCATACAGTATCTTTTGTAACTGGATCTATTACAACCTGATCTTTTCCATTTTCATCCTTCTCATATTTAGGTATTAAAGGAGGCTTATAAGCATTTCTTCTCATATCTGCAGGATCTATCTGATCATACAAACTTTTAGAAATCGCTCTATACGCACCAATACCTGCATATCCTGGGGAAACATTCGATAAGTGAGAGAAGAACGATGCATAAACAGTTGTATTAATTGCATCAATATCCATACCCCACATCCATTCAGAATTATTTAAATCACTAAATCCAGCTAAGTACTCTTTCGCTGACATCAATGATTGTCCTTCATAAGCCTTTGCCGCCGCATCTGCTGCTTTTTGCCATTGCTCTGTATATAAATAATAACGCGCAGCAATACCATAAGCAACATTCTTGTTCATGAATGATTTGGTATCACGAGTCCATCCTTTAGCTGCTTCGAAGTGAGTTATTGCAGCCTCTACATCTTTACCCATTTGCTCATAAACCTGCTTAACTGTAGCACGGGTTTCTATTGATGTCTCTTTTGTTGACAATCTAAGTGGAACAGCTGGTTTTGAAGCATTCGCTCCCGTCAATGGTTGATAAGTATATTGATAAAACGGAACTAATGTATAATATGACAATGCTCTGTATGCATAAGCCTGAGCCAAATAAGCCTGATGTGTAGGATCTGTCGAGTTTGCATCTAACAAATCAATCATCGAATTTGCTTTTGCGATAATTGAATATAATGTGTTCCATTGAATACGCGTTCTACGGTATGTTTCCAATCCATTGGAAAGATTTTGGTCATACATAAACCATCCGGAACCTTTTTTCACCAATACCATATCATTCGCCATCATATCTGCACAATGCAAAATAGCTAAATAACCAAAGTCATCATGAGAACTGGAACCTGAAGCTCCATATTTAATCATATAAGCCTGGATACCTCTAACAAACGCAGCTAACTGTTCAGGCTTATCTGATAAAACCTTATCAACATCTTCCTGAGTTACGACTCCGGTTTGTTTCGTGTCGAAAAAGTCATCCGAACACGATGAAAAGGAGATAGCTCCTGCTAAACCTAATGTAAGGAATAATTTATTTAGTTTCATAGAAATAATCGTTTGAAATTAGAAATTTAAAGATACACCACCTGAAATTGTTCTGATCGGAGCATAAGTATTTCCAACCGAACCACTTAAGCTTGTACGCGGATCCATACCTGCACGTTTTGTTGCAAGGAATACGTTATCAGCAACAACATAGAAACGAGCACCACCAACACCTATCTTATTTAATATTGAACTTGGCAAAGAGTAACCTAATGTTACGTTACGCAAGCTGAAATAAGAAGAAGATGTCAGGAAGTAAGTATTTGTAACAGATGACATCGTTTGAGCCCCATTCTGAACACGTGGTACATTTGTATTTGTATTTTCCGGTGTCCATCTTTTCAAGATATCTTTATGCCAGTTTCCACCTCCGCGAGATTGCATTTGCATTAGATTCGCATAGTTAGAATCATAAGTATAACCTCCTAAAGAAAACGCTCCGACTAATGACAAGTCAAATCCTTTCCATGACAGATTTGTACTGATACCTCCAAAGAATTTAGGTAATGATGACTTACCAATTTTCACTGCATCATTATTTGACGGTGAAGTCTTTTCTACACGATTACCTGATTCATCAAATCCCCAGAATAAAGGAGAACCTGTTTCCGGATCAATACGCGAATACTCTACCATATAATAATCATACAATGATCCGCCTTTTTCTCTCCAGTATGAACCTGATTGGTATCCGTTAGGATCCTTATCACTTGGCAATTTTGTTAATTTATTTTTGTAGGTTGTTCCATTTAATGTTACTGACCATCTCCAATCATTATTCTTAATAATAACACCTGTAAGATCAAACTCAAAACCGTTATTACGCATATCAATATCGTTTACCCAAATTGAGAAAGGAGCCCCGTCTGAAGGTGGTAATGTTCTTGAATATAACATATCACGGGTATTTTTAATGAAATACTCCACATTACCTGTCAAACGATTATCAAAGAATCCGAATTCAATACCTGCATTGAAGTTTTCACTTTTCTCCCATGTAAGATCCGGATTTCCACGGAATACCCAATCAATACCCGGCTGACCACTTACAGGAACTACATTATACTGATCTTTATAAGGCTGCATATTTGGCAAACCATCATTACCCTGAGTACCGTAACTTACTTTCAGTTTTAAGTTATCAACCCATCTTGCATCTTGCATCCATGATTCTTGATTAATTCTCCAGGAAGCACCTGCTGACCAGAAATTACCCCAACGTGTATCCGGATGGAATTTCGAAGAACCATCTGTACGGAATGAACCTGACAAGTAATATCTGTTATTATAGTCATACTCTCCACGAATGAAATAACCTTCCTGTGTATATTGTTCTGTTGAAGATGTCAATCCATCAATAGAAACAGCATTGTCAAACTCCGGATTATATGGATCAAAGAAATTTGATTTATCTCCTGACATATACATCCAGTCATTCTGTGTTGTTTCATGACCTAATAAACCTTTTACTGTATGTACATTATTAAATGTTTTCTCCCAATTCAATAATTGATTCCAGTAAATCGATGTAAAGCGACGAGTCTCGCGCGATCCACGTCCATTTACATTAGCAGCATCTCCTGCTAGCGGAGTCATAAACTGCAAATCATTATAGTTATATAAGTCATAACTTATATTAGATGTAAAAGTAAAACCTACCGGCAAATTAATGTTTGCATAAGCTTTACCTGAAACGTAATCAATTTTACGCTCACGTGTATCATCACGCATTGTACCCAGTGGATTCGACATAGATCCATAAGGACGGGCTTCATTTATACCATATTCCGGATAAGGCACCCCATAATCATAACGAGGTTTACCTTGTGCATCATAAATTAATTCGCCTGTAGTCTGATCATACAAATAAACCGGATAGATTGGTGCTATATTCTGAGCAAACATGAAGATATTTGAGAATTGGCTACTGTTTTCCAATACTGAGTTTGTAGTTGTATTTGCATAAGATAGATTTGCACCGGCTTTTAACCATTTTGTGATCTCCTGATCAACTTTCATACGTGTAGTATAACGTTTGAATTTTGAGTTTGGAACATAACCATCATCATCAAGAAAACCAAATGATGTATAATAGTTACTTTTATCTGTACCACCTGATAAACTTACATTATACTCCTGACGCATGCCTCCTTTTTTAAAAGCTTCGTCAATCCAGTTATTGTGATATAATAACTGAGCATTCGGATTCACTAATCCTGTTGCCGGATCTATTAATGTTTGTCCTTCCGGAACTTTGTAGTTATTATAAACTGTTAATCCCAACAATTCACCTTGAGCATAAGCTGTTGCCTGAGTTGGATTATATTTACCAGCAAATACAGCTTCATTATAAAGTGATTCATAAGTCATTTCATAATAAGTTGCCGGATTTTCAAGAACATCATAAGCGCTATTTGCACGTCTGTTACCACCCCAACGAGCATCAACAGTAATACGAGCTTTACCTTCACGCCCTTTTTTTGTTGTAATAAGGATTACACCATTCGCACCACGAGAACCATAAAGAGAGTTCGCTGCAGCATCTTTCAAAACTGTCATCGACTCAATATCATTCGGTGCAATTGAGTTCATGGATCCTTCATAAGGAACACCGTCAACTACGTACAATGGATTTTGATTAGCAGAAATAGAACCAATACCACGAACATAAATACTTGCTGATGATCCCGGTTGCCCTGAACTACTTGTCATTTGGATACCTGCTACAGTACCTTCCAAACTTTTAGTAATGTTTGATGTTTGAAGTTTTTCTAATTCTTTTCCCGAAACGACAGATGCAGAACCGGTAAAAGATGATTTTTTAGATGTACCGTAAGCGACTACCATAACTTCATCTAAAGCTTCTGCTGAGGATTTCATTCGAACATTCATCACGGATTTAACCGGAAGTTCCACAGGCTCTAAGCCCACATACGAGAATTTTAATAGTTTTACACTTGCAGGTAACTCTAATACGAATTTCCCGTCATAGTCCGTTATTGTCCCGATTGTAGCTTGTCCTACAGCTTGCACAGCTGCACCCACTACAGGCTGTCCATCCTCGTCGGATATTACAGTTCCTGAGACCTTCGTTTGGGCATACATAAGCCCGACGCCTAAAAATAGGCTGAACAATAGA
>JBOFIZ010000369.1:0-1765 GCA_051650425.1 Bacteroidales bacterium | reverse complement strand
TAATCAGCTTTTTTCAGGTATTTATAATGCATCAGGTAATAGTACGCCACCTTTTAAAATAAATGCATTTGGATTAATCGTTAATATTATTCTCGACCCATTGTTGATTTATGGTTTGGGGCCTATACCTTCGTTAGGTTTGAAAGGGGCGGCAATAGCAACATCTCTGGCTCAGCTGGTTGTATTTTTGGTCTTTGCTTATCGTTTTTTTAGCAATAAGCGTTCACCGATTGGGAAATTGACATTAGTCAATCCATTTAAAGATGTTATGGGTTTTAATCTGTTACGCGTCGGTTTACCTGTCGGTGCTCAGAATTTGTTTTTCTGTTTTATCTCGATGTTTATTGCTCAATTGGCTGCAACATTCGGAAAAGAAGGTATTGCAGCCTATGGTGTCGGAGCCCAGTTTGAGGCTATTAACTGGATGTCTGCCGGAGGTTTTTCTACAGCCTTATGCGCTTTTGTTGGTCAGAATTTCGGAGCGCATCGTTATGATCGGATTAAAAAGGCATTTGCTTATACAACCCGCGTAGCAGGAATGATCGGATTATTCGTTTCGATCGGATTCTTTTTGTTTGGGAATGAGTTGTTTAGTTTGTTTGTGGCCGATACCCAAACGGCTTTGGTCGGCGGAGGTTATTTGAGGGTGATCGCAATATCTCAATTATTTATGATTTTAGAAATCGTATCAACCGGAGCATTTAACGGATTGGGTAGAACCATACCGCCGGCTATAGTAAATATCAGCTTTAATATAGCAAGGATTCCTTTGGCTTATCTTTTTGTATATACGTTTGGTATGGGTATAACGGGTATTTGGTGGAGTATATCATTGACCACTGTTATTAAAGGAGTTCTTCTTTATATCTGGTATAGTCGTTATGCATCACAAAAAGTACGTGAGGGTATTTAATCTTTGAGATGATCATAGTGAATGTATGTTTAAAGGATTTATACTTCTCTCCAGGAGTTTGATTTTCAATCAGCACTATCGGCACTGTCAACACTCGTGTTTGTAAATAGGTGATTGATAGATGTATAGGGTGATCTTTTTTGGTGTCGATTGGGTGCTGATTGATGCTGATTGGGTGTCGATTCAAACAAGTGAATCGACACCCTTTATGTATTGATACATAGTTGCTTATCTCTTTGGTGTCGATAGTGTCGATTCAAAATCAAAACTCCGGGTAGAAGTTATCCGCATAGCTCTTAAAAGAAACGGACGTATTTGCGTCTAAAAACAAAGGCATTCGGAGATGACGAAATGCGTTCGTTTTTCGAATGAAATGCCTTTGTTTTCCCAGCCAAATGCCTTCGTTTTAGCGTTGTTCCTGGCTAATCGGATTTTGATACGTATGAAAAATATTTTTCATACGTATGTAAATATATTTAGATACTAATGAAATTTTTTTTTAATACGTATCTGGGTTGAATTCAATTATATCGATTGACTTAAACTGAAATTGATTGACAGATCTTGAATGTCGATAAATATAAAGATGCCTATATTAGGATATTTTTGTATGGAAACAATTTCTATTATAATCTTTGGTGGATTACATGAATATCTTTTTATTAAAAATATTTATTTAGAGGGATGTATAAAGGGCTTATGCTGTGCTAATGATGGAATAAGTAGTTGCAAAACTTTATAAATACTGATCTATTTGTTATATTTGTAGCAGAATAAACTGAACTCAATTTATTATTAACCCTTAGGATTGTAACTAAATGAAAATTTCAAATTATTGCTATGTGTTAGGGC
>JBOFIZ010000368.1:0-6596 GCA_051650425.1 Bacteroidales bacterium | reverse complement strand
TTTAGGTAATCCGCAAACAGCAGGGGTCGGATGCAACAAAGAAACCAACTCCGAAACCTGTGAAGATTCCGAAAGACTGAATTCAAATATTGTTTTTAAATGAATCAGGTTGCCTGCCGTTGCTGTAAATGGTCCTTGCTCTTTTGACTTAATCCCCAGATTATTCAGATTCCCCCGTATATATTCTGAGACAATTGCCTGTTCCTGCTGATTCTTCTTACTCCATTCGTAAGCGATAAAAGGATCACTGATACGCATCGTGCCAGCCAAAGCCACTGTCGAGTAGTTTCCACTTTTCCCTGATAACAAAATCTCCGGAGTGGATCCTATCCAAACGCCGCCTGATTGGGTAAAACACAAATAGACAAAAGCGTTCTCATACAAAGCACAAGCTTTTTTGAAAAGTGCATAAAGCGAATATTCTCCTGTCACTTTACAAACTTTACTTCTTGACAGCACCAGTTTCTCAAACTCTTTCTGGTGAAGTGCATGACTGAATTTTGTAAATACATCCTGATATTGCTGAAAATCATTCGTATTCATATTTGAATGCAATGAACAAACCGTCGTATCTCCATTCAGATTAAATCCTTTTTCTATGTTATCCCATCCCTGCAACATATCAGTCGGTTCGATAACAATCAACGGAGAATCCTCCGAAATAGAGAAAGGAGCCATTACAAAACCTTTTTCATTTTGTAATTGAGTAAAATCTGTCAGCCATTTCGGTTCACCGGAATGTTGTATCACTAAAACAGGCTCTTTAGTCATTGGCAACCGATACAAGGCAAAAGCAATGTTTTTGTCTATAAAATCTTCGGGCCATCTGTCCGAATTTAATTCGATTGTTCTATTCACTTCTTCTTAATGATACTATTCGTTATTCTGACTGATGAGACCAATTTCTCATCATCTGTAAATACATCTATATTCCAAACATGTGTACTTCGTCCTTTATGAAGCAATGTAGCAATTCCTTTCACATAACCTGAACGAGCAGCATATACATGGTTTGCACTTACCTGCATGCCACGGCTCACCTCATCCTCTTCACATAAAAGGATCGACCCTACTCCACAAATAGTTTCAGCTAAAGCAATGGTTGCTCCCCCATGCAAAATACCAAATGGCTGCATCGTACGGGAATCTACCGGCATCGTTGCCTCTATTCTGCCCTCTCCTATAAAAGTGTACTCAATGCCAAGACTCTCCATAAGTGTTCCTTCATTTTTCTTATTGATGTCTTGAAGCGTCATATTGTTTGGTAATTCCATCTTTTCTTGTTTTATCCGGCAAAAATAAAGAATCCCTCTAAAATAGAGACAGACTTTCTCAAAAAGTATCTTTCCATTGAAAAATTACAACTCTGAAAAATTAGTTAGCTGAAATGATTCTCAGAATCAAAAAGCAATACACATCCCCATTATTAGGTACTAATTATGTAAATATACCCATAAATAGGTATTTAATCCCTTTAATATAGGCTCTACTTTTGCATCACAAAACAATCACACAGCTCACAAAATGAAGTTTTATTACATCATCATACTTTTATTTCTCAATTTCATTCCTGAATATGTCATTGCTGACAATGCCAAAATCAGTAATGATTTGACGGGAGTTGTAGTAGATAAAGACGATAACACTCCTATTATAGGTGCAACTATTTATATCGAATCTTTAAACAGCGGAACAATAACAGACACTAATGGCAAGTTCCTTATACAAAATATTCCTGCTTCTCAAATCGAGCTTTCAGTTCGCTATCTCGGATATCAGTTACAAAACAAAAAAATAGACTTATCCGGAAACTCATTTATCAAAATTTGCTTGGAAAAAGAAAGCTTTAAGCTTAACGAAGTAAATGTAATGGCTGAGAAAAAGAGCGAATTAAGCAATTATACAATCAAAAACAAGGCTTTGGAATATATTCAGCCATCGGGCTTATCGGACATATTGCAGTTACTTCCCGGTTATCTGCAATCAGATGGCTCTCTGGCCTCTATGCAACAAATCACTGTAAGACAAGCCGGCAAAGACCAATCTACAGCACTCGGCACCAGCATTATTGTTGATGGCACACCGCTTTCGAACAATGGTAATCTTTCCAAAGTGAATGATGACTCCGGCATTAACGATAAATCCAATATGAATGGCGGCATCGATCTACGCTCCATTCCGAGTGATCACATCGAGGAAATACAAATCATCAATGGTATTGCATCCGCCAAATACGGAGACATAACATCGGGGGCTGTATTGATTAAATCCAAAGCCGGACGATCTCCACTTACTGTTCGTGCAAAACTGGACCCATTAAACAAATTGGTGTATGCGGGTAAAGGATTCGTTCTTTCTCCTCAGGCAGGAAACCTCAATGTCGGATTAGATTGGGCCAATGCTAAACCTGATGTCAGAAATAGTCTAGAAGCATTTCAACGCATATCGGGACAAGCAATTTATTCTAATCAGTTCAAGTTTGACAAACAGCTACTGAGTCTTAATGCAAAATTGAATTATACGACAACTATCGATAAAATGAGAAATGATCCTGATCTGATGCACCAAACAGAAAGTTTCTCAATTGAGAATCAACGAATCAATGCGTCAATCTATGGCCGTTGGTGGGTGAATCAATCTTTTGTAAAAAGCATTGCCTATAATTTTTCCGCCAATCAAACAATTGATCGGACAAGCCGTACAAAAATTATTGCTCAAAAGAATGCGTCACCCGTTGCCGTCGAAGGTGTTTCAGGCGAACATGAAGGATTCTTTCTTCCAAGTGAATATGTCAGTTCTTATGAAGTCATCGGAAAACCGCTTCAATTATTCGGATCCATCGATAGTGAATCTTTTTTTCAATGGGGCGTATCAGATCACAAACTGGCAGTTGGAATAAATACTCAGTTTGAAAAGAATAACGGTAAGGGTATGATTTATGATCCTTTATTACCTCCTGTAGCAGGCGTTCGCAACCGTCCGTTCAATCAGGTTCCGGGAATAGGACAATGGGCGATCTATGCAGAGGATCAGGCAAGAGGCAGCCTCCGCAAACATGAATGGATGATACAAGCAGGTCTTCGTCTGGGAAGTATGTTCGGCGCTAAAAATCATATTCATATTCAGAATAAGATATATCCCGAACTTCGTCTGCAAACCGAATGGAGTTTACCTAAATTCCGACTTGCAGGCAGCAACGAAAATCAGATTACTCTGATTGCAGGATGGGGACAACAACGTAAGTATCCGACCCTCAGTTATCTGTTTCCCGAAACAGCCTGGTTCGATGCAGTTGCGCTAAACTATTACAGTCAGACTGAAGCCAATCGTCTGGCTATAATGAACAGTCAGGCTCAAAACAGAGAGAATTATGACTTAAAACCAGCCTTAAATACCAAGGCAGAATTCGGAATTCGGTTTAACAGAAATGCATTTCAGGGATCTGTAACTGTTTTCAATGAAAATCTTGATAACGGGTTCATGTTTACAAGTCAGTATAATCCCTTTGTATATACGAAATACGAAGGATTGAAAAACCCTGTCACAGGAAAGCCTTCTGTAAATGATTTTAACTCATCATCAGATACACTGCTAATGAGTTATTCAAAGCCACAAAACGGCGAAAGAGTTATCAAAAAAGGGATAGAGTACCGGTTGTCCTTTCCTCAGATTGATGTAATCAAAACATCTATTGAAGTAAACGGAGCCTGGTATAAGACAACCTATGACGTTTCGGAGCCGATCGTGTACCGACCGGGACAACAAATTAATAACCGTCCGTATCCTTATGTGGGTATTTATGGCTGGAACAGCAACAGTAAGTCTAATCAGCAACTGAACACGAATATCTGGTTCAATACACATTTACCTAAATATCGTATGCATTTCAGTTGTATGCTGCAAACTGTATGGTACACTCAGTCTCAGTCATTAAAGTTTGACGGAAAACCATCCCACTATTTAAGTTACGATGGAGAGTTAAGAGAATATACGGATAAAGATGCCGTAGATCCGGTGAAGAAACTTCTTATCCGTAGTTTTTCAGATAATTATTTTAAAGCAAACCGGACACCCATATCAATGAGTATGAATATCAAGGCTACTAAAGAGTTTGGTAAGCATCTGACAGTTTCCTGTTTTGTCAATCGAATCTGGGATTACAATCCGATCTACAAAAACAGCCTTGATACAAACAGAAGAAAATGGGATGCGCCTTTCTTCGGTACAGAAATTAAAGTTTCGATTTAACAACCAAAAACTATATAAAGATGAAAAAGATTACATGGCTATCAATGGTGATGGCTGTTCTATTAAGCTTTTATGCTTGTGATAAAGATACAGTGATAACAGATACTGTCGTTACGGTACAAATCAATTTGCCAGAAGGATATACCGATTATTCCAAAAATAATTATGAAGTAATCTGGACAAATCTGTCAAATCAAAGATCGGTAAGTACAAAAACAGATGATGCCGGAATTGCTGTCACGGCTCTTTCGGACGGGATCTATAAGTTAGATATTAAAGGCGAAAGTAAAAACACAGAAGCGTCTGATTTAGTAACCTTTCAGGGAAGTGAAACACAGATTGCTGTTTCCGGAGGCTTAAAAACACTTTCTGTAAATCTGGAACAAGTAATATTAAATGACGGGTTCCTGATCAAAGAGGTTTATTTCTCAGGTTCAAAAACACCGAATAATAAAAACTACTTCCAGGACCAGTATATTGAAATCTATAATAACAGCGGTGAAACATTATATGCAGATGGGTTAAGTATCGCTGAATCGATGAATACAAGCAGCGTAACAACAAATCTTTGGGGCAAGTTTCTTCCGAATACGATTGCTGTAGGTACGGTTTATACAGTTCCGGGAACAGGAAAGGATTATCCGGTTAAACCAGGAGCCTCTTTAATTATTGCCAGCATGGGAATCAATCATAAAACAGAGAATGCTAATTCACCGGTTGATATGTCCAAAGCGGATTTTGAATGGTATGACGAACACAATATGGATACAGATGTTCCGGAAGTTCCGAATATGATTAAATATTACAGTTACTCCAACACAATCTGGATCATGCATAACCGCGGTCACAAAGGGTATTTGATTTTCAAATCAGACATTCCGATGGATCAGTTTATCGAAAAAAATACAATTTCAACACTTAGTCCTTCAGGTAGCGAGACATTTGCAATCGGAGTTCCAAATCATTTGGTAATTGATGCAGTAGAAAGCGCAGCTCCAAACGGCCCAGAAATCAAGTCTTTACCTGCGGGTCTGGATAAAGGTTTTACCTTCTGTGATGGCGCAGGATTAGGTTTATGTATTAAACGTAAAACTGCTCGTACAGATAACGGACGTATAATTCTTCAGGACACAAATAATTCAACACAAGATTTTGAAGCGAATGCCGTTCCTTCACCTCTAATGAAATAAATCAATGATGCTTAAAAAGTCTCTCTCTCTTTTCTGTTTCATAAGCGGATTCAGCATGCTCGTTCATGCTGAATCCATCAACAGAAATATGAATTCGACTCCTACAAATCCGAATCCTGCATTACCAATCCTTTCCGAGGAGGGTGTCAAAGGTATTGCTGAGATAAAACAATCTGTATATAACCAACCCGATATGGGATTGGTGTGGGATGGTAAGCGAGGTGAATTCACACAGTTACATATCAAAGGAATGCATCGCACTCCCGATAATAGCTTTTGGAGCGGAGAGGCAGGATATAAACGCGGAACACGTTTCGATACTAAATGGAGCAATACCGCTCAATCGGAATTATTCTACCCCTATTTAGTCGGTGACAGTATCGGGGGCAATTATAAATCAGAGACCTATTGGCTGGGTGGTGGTTATGGAAAGCGATTCAAAAGATCAACCATTGCCGGTCTTTTTTCATATACAGGCAGTGTAAACTGGCGAAGCAGTGATCCGAGACCCAAGAATACGAATGCAGATCTAAACTTACAATTCGGTTATTTGTACGAATCTCATTTGGGTATATTCGGATTAAACGCCGGATATAAAAACTTTAAACAGCATTTGAATATAACGATTGAAGAAGATTATCGTAAAGATAAATTTTATCTGATGCTGGGTATGGGACTTTACGACCGTAGATATTCTACACTCGAAAGCTCCTATTCTCGTTATTACAGAGGTAATGAATGGAATATAGGAACGTCCTTCTACCAAGCTAAAAATAAAGGTTTGTTTCTGATCGCTAACTATTCCAATAGTGATTTCCGGGTAGAAGAAAGTGATTTTCGTATATCTGCCGAAGCACAAACAAAGAGATTTAATTTGTTTGCAGGCTATCAGGGACAACATTGGGGTAACTTCTCTCTTGATTATTCAGGAGGCGTTATTTATGAACGACGGACCGGTACGGAAAATGCCTATAAGAATGAAGTAAGTAATGATCAGACCGGAGCTACCGTACCTGTATTAATCAGTTCGAATTCACCTTTTCGTTTGACACGAGGAGAATATTTTATTCAATCACAACTTAGCAATTCGTGCCCGAGTCACTTATTCAGAGAATTTTCATTAAAAGCAGGTATTCAAAACGAAGAAGAACGGTATGA
>JBOFIZ010000367.1:0-2402 GCA_051650425.1 Bacteroidales bacterium | reverse complement strand
CCGCACCTCGTAACGCGGGTTCTTTACAATCCGTTCATTTGATGCCGCATTAACGCGAATCAAACAACATAGTATTAGTAGAAGTAAAATCAAAGAAGACTTTCTCATAAGTATAACAGGTTAATTATTTGTATTTTGACGCACAAACATAAGCAATCCTATTTTAATAATAATATTTTCAATGATATTATTTAACACCTAACATATAAATATCTAATTCTTCTATCTGTTAATCTAAAGACCTGATTCATAATCAACATACAAATACTTTATCAAATGCAATCAGGTTGCATCTAAATTATTTTACATTCGCATCCAACTAAAAACAATAACTGATGAAACAGACAATTATTACAGATCTATTTAATGAATTAGGAATAAGAGTAACTACGACCCGGATATTAATCTATCGCTATATCTCTAAACAAACAGATACGTTCAGTCTTCGTGATATGGAAGATGCTTTAGAAACCATCGATAAATCCACAATATACCGGACTCTCGTTCTATTTGAAGAACATCATTTGATACATAGTATAGAAGATGGGAGCGGAGCCATGAAATATTGTCTTTGTCGCAATCAGGGAAACTGTGAGGATCAGGATTTTCACTGTCATTTCTATTGCGAAAAATGTAAGAAAACATATTGCTTAGATAATAGCGCGAAAGCTAATGTTTCTCTTCCTGCCGGATTTCGCATGAAGCAAGTAAGCTATATCATCAAAGGTATATGCGATAAATGCCCGGAGTAAAGCAACTTTGCAACCAGGTTGCAAAAACATAATAGTATCTTTGAGACAAACAATAGACAATATGAGTAAAATGTATAACATAATAATTGTGATCGTATCAGCAATCATACTGCTGGTAGTTCCGGTTATACCACATCATCACCATGAAGATGTGACATGTTTTACTATGGAACTTTGCGAAAATGACAATACATATAACGACGAACATACAAATCATCCCAGGACTGCAGAGTCGTCTGAGTCCGGTACGACTTGTATCGAAGAATCAACTTATACAGACTTAAATACAGGAACAAACAATAATTCATCTGATTATAGTTTTAATCCTGATTTAATTATAACCTTTCTTCTGTTTAACTACAATGGTCTGCTTTGTGCTAAAAAACAGACCCGATTATACGGAGATTATATAATTTCCTATACTTCGGCTGAAATAGACCGATCAAACGCTTTACGCGGACCTCCTTCTTTCAAAGCCTAAAGGCCAGAACAGGTACTTTTCTGTCAGGGCACTAATGCCCTGCTATCCGACTTCCTTTCGGAGATTTCTTCCGTTTGTAATCCTGAGTTCAAACTCAGTTTAGCAATCAGAAGTCTTCTGCTCCTATGTACTCTATCCCTATACAGAGTATTAAAACCGCATGTCTTTATTTACAAACAAGCTGAGTGTTTATTCATTTGGCTCAATAGATTATAACTATATACAGACAGCTCCGATAACAGAAAGGATATACTCCCTCAATTATGAATTTAAACATCAACAAGAAACATGAAAACTTATCTATATATTTTTCTGACACTCTCTTTATCCCTATTTATGAGCTGCAATGATTCGCAAAACAATACAAAACAAGAAGCTCATCAGCATAAAGACGGAGACAATCATGATCATGCGAACGAAACCGATCATGAACATTCTGAGGACGATGGCCATAACCACGAAAGTAAACCCTCAGAAGAGAATCATTCAGACGAAATCGTATTTACGCAAAGCCAGGCCAAAGCAGTCGATCTGAAAACAGAGACACTTCAGGCACAACCTTTTAGTTATATAATCAAGACAAGCGGACAAATTCAGGCTCCACAGGGTGACGAACAAACGGTTGTTACCACAACAGCCGGTATTGTCAGTTTTACGAATGCTTCAATCACAGACGGAACAGCCATCCGTGCAGGCGAAACCCTCGTTACGATTTCTGCAAAGAATCTACAAAACGGAGATCCGGCATTAAGAGCAAAAATAGAATTTGAAACCGCTGAGAAAGAATACAAAAGAGCTGAGGAACTTGCAGTTGACAAGATTATTTCGGCTAAACAGTTTGAGCAAACACGCCTTGCATACGAGAATGCAAAGAATGCCTATCAGGCTCAGGCTGGGAATATGACGGCTTCGGGAATACGCGTAGCTTCTCCTATCAGCGGATATATTAAAAACCGTATGGTCAATCAGGGTGAATATGTATCGGTCGGTCAGCCTATTGCAACGGTCGCACAAAACCGCCGTCTGCAACTTCGGGCTGAAGTTTCCGAAAACTACTTCAAATATCTTAAAAGTATCAGCAGTGCCAATTTCAGAACGGCTTATGATAACTCAACGTATAAATTATCTGATTTAAACGGCAAATTGATCTCCTATGGTAAAACATCGGG
>JBOFIZ010000366.1:0-2206 GCA_051650425.1 Bacteroidales bacterium | reverse complement strand
GTTACATAACACATAATACTGAGTTCTTTTTATTTATAAATAATAGCGGTTTTAAAATCACTAAATTATTAATTTATGATGACAAACAATCAAAAGTTAATCAACTGGGTTAACGAATGGGCTGAGATCATGCAACCAGATAACATTTACTGGTGTGACGGATCAGAAGAAGAAAGCACTCGTCTTTTGGACGAAATGGTAGCTAAAGGTGTAGCAGTTAAACTAAACGAAGAAAAACGTCCAGGTTCTTACTACTTCCAGTCAGACCCAAGTGATGTTGCTCGCGTTGAAAACAGAACATATATTTGTACAGAAACAGCTGAACAAGCTGGTCCTACTAACAACTGGGCAGATCCAAAAGAAATGCGCGCTACAATGTTAGAACTTTACAAAGGCTGTATGAAAGGTCGTACAATGTACGTTATTCCTTTCTCTATGGGTCCTCTAGGTTCAAACATCGCTCACATTGGTGTTGAAATCACTGACTCTGCTTATGTAGTTGCTTCTATGCGTATCATGACTCGTATGGGTAAAGCAGTTCTTGACGTTTTAGGTGAAAATGGCGATTTCGTTCCATGTGTTCACTCTGTAGGTGCTCCTCTAGAACCAGGTCAGGAAGACGTTAAGTGGCCTTGTGCTCCTATCGAGAAAAAATATATCACTCACTTCCCAATCACTAAAGAAATTTGGTCATTCGGTTCAGGTTACGGTGGAAATGCATTGCTAGGTAAAAAATGTTTCGCTCTTCGTATTGCTTCTGCAATGGCTAAAGAGCAAGGATGGTTAGCTGAGCACATGTTGATCTTAGGTATCACAAACCCTAAAGGTGAGAAAAAATATATCGCTGCAGCATTCCCAAGTGCATGTGGTAAAACAAACTTGGCAATGTTGATCCCAACTATCCCAGGTTACAAAGTTGAAACTGTAGGTGATGATATCGCTTGGATGAAATTCGGTGCTGATGGTCGTCTTTACGCTATCAACCCTGAAGCTGGATTCTTCGGTGTTGCTCCTTTCACTTCAATGGATACAAACCCTAATGCAATGTTGTCTTGCCGTGCAAACACATTGTTTACTAACGTAGGTTTGACTCCTGACGGTGATATCTGGTGGGAAGGTATCGGACACGATTGTCCTGCTGGTACAATTGACTGGAAAGGTCGTGTATTCGATCCAGCTTCTGGTGAGCCTTGTGCACATCCAAATGCTCGTTTCGCTGCTCCTGCTAGCCAATGTCCATGTATCGACGAACAATGGGAAAACCCTGCAGGTGTTCCAATCTCAGCAGTATTATTCGGTGGACGTCGTCCTTCTACTGTACCTTTGGTGCACGAAGCTGCTAGCTGGAATCACGGTGTATTCATGGGATCTATCGTAGGTTCTGAAGTAACTGCTGCTGCTATCGGTTTGAAAGCTGGTGTACGTCGTGACCCATTCGCAATGTTACCATTCTGTGGTTACAACATGGGTGACTACTTCGGTCACTGGGTTGAAATTGGTAAAAACGCTCCTAACAAAGAAGTTCTTCCTAAATTCTTCTTCGTTAACTGGTTCCGTAAAGAAGACGGTAAATTCTTGTGGCCAGGTTACGGTGAAAACAGCCGTGTACTTGCTTACATCCTTGACCGTTGCGAAGGAAAAGGTGAAACAGTTGAGACTCCAATCGGAAAAGTTCCTGCTAAAGGAGCTCTTAACATTGAAGGTCTTGGTATGACTGACGCTCAATGGGATGCTGCTATCGCAGTTCGCAAAGATGAGTGGGAACACGAAATCTCATTGATCGATGAGCACTATGCTAACTTCGGTAAACACTTACCAGCTGAACTTGCTGAAGAATTGAAAAACTTGAAAGCTCGTTTCAACGCTTAATATCTTTCGTTTGAAGATATACAACTAACTATATTATTGGAAAAGAGCACTCTTAGGAGTGCTCTTTTTTTTTGTACTTATTTGAATATATCCTGCACTTAAAGATTCAAATTCCCGGAAAAGAACTACCCGATTTAATTTATAAAACTGTCAACCAATTCCACTATAAGTCGGAGAAAATTATTTCTTCTGAAAAGATGCCTTATCTATTTGATTTTTAATACGTATCAAAATAATTTTACATACGTATGCAAATATTTTTTGATACGTATCTACGTTTACGTTGGTACGTATCAAAATCTTGCAAGATTCAACTTACCAAAAAAACGAACGTAAA
>JBOFIZ010000365.1:0-3335 GCA_051650425.1 Bacteroidales bacterium | reverse complement strand
CCGATCGCCACCAAACTCGGTCAGCATGAAGTCAAGACATTGATGATTAAAAATTGCCAGCGGATTTTTGATATCTCGAACGGTTTGGCCGTGGCGAGGCAACGAATTTATGGCGAGAAAAAGGAAACAGGAAATGTGTTATAACGTCTGCATACATATATTGATCTTTATGAAACTTCACGAGTGTGTTAGTTGTAGTAGTCCGATCACATGGATGTGACTATTGTGAGTCAAAGTTATAGCGCCACCTAGTGTCCAATCGACGCGATTTTTTTATCGTGACCAAAGATTGAGCCCCTAGACAAGTTTACCGAGTTTGGTGCAAATATCTCATTTCGTTCTCGAGTTATAGCCATTTTAGTAAAAGTGGCTCCGCCCTTAACGTACGTTTTGGCGCACCTTCGTGACCGTTAATCAAAATTTCAACTTTTTTTTGATAACTTTTGATATTCAGAGTCCAGAGAACATTTCTGCACTGGTTTGGTTCCGATTGGGCGAAAAACCTAGGACTAGTTCGCAAAAGTAGGTTTTTTACAAAATTCAAAATGGCGGAAAAATTTTCATACCGGAAATGAAATCGGAGATATACGTTTTGTTCGTCAAGGTCTCAGCTTTCCAATGATATAAGACACTTGAGTCTGTGACACATGGTTTAGGAGTTATGAGCCATTTCGCGCATTTGATTGCTGTAGCGCCACCTATTGGCCGATTTGGGTCATACTTTGTCAACCTCTCCTCGATTTTTGTACTATCATTTGACAAAGTTTCAAGTCTCTAGGCCTTACGGTTTGGGCTGCACGATGCGTTTTACGGCAGAAGAAAAATAATAATAATAATAATAAATATAGCTGCAAGCATCAATTATGGGGCCAAGCACAAAAACGGCACAAGAAACCAGCCAACACGGCTGGGAGCATCAGACCAACTGCAACAGTGAACAATTAAAGACGTATTAAGATCATTTTAGGCATAAGAGCTGAAAAATTATCAAAAATGAGGATTTACTGGTTCATAACTTTCGACCAATAGGTGGCGCTGTGTCCAAATTGTTGTGGTATGGTCAGAGTGAGGTGACAATGACACTTCCAAAGTTTGGTGTCAATATGTCAAAGCACTGAAGAGATACAGCTTCAAGAGTCATTTTTGAATCATGCCTCAAATTCTTTGCTCTGGTATACAAAAACGGTTTGACATATGGACTTGAAATCCATAACTTTTTGTCGGCATGGTCTGAAGATGACACGGTTCAATTTTGGTGAAAATCGGAGCAACGGTCTAGGAGGAGTTCGAAAAAGTAGGTTTTTAAAGAAAAACAATATGGCGGACAGGACGTTTAGCTGACTATGGCAAATTTGATATCTATGTTCTCAGCATAACCCAAGGAATCTACAGAGACCAGTTTCATTACAATTGGTTAATATAGACAAAAGTTATTAGCATTTTTGTAAATTTTGTTATAACTTTTGACCACGAGGTGGCGCTGGTCCGAAACTTCTCAGGCTCCTTCAGGGCATTGTCCTGATGACCCATACCAAATTTATGAATTTTGGTCAAACTCATCAGAAGTTATGAGCAAAATAACAATTTTTCATATCTCCACTCCAGTAGGTGGCGCTGCACCGAAACACTGTATAATGCCTCAGGTCATGCTTGTGATGACATGTACCAAGTTTGGTCTAAATATGTCAAAGCATTGTAGAGATACAGCTTCAAGGGTAATTTTTGCATCACATCTCAAATTCTTTGCTCCGGTATACGAAAACGGTTTGACTTATCGACTTGAAATCCATAACTTTTTGTCGGCATGGTCTGAAGATGACACGGTTCAATTTTGGTGAAAATTGGAGCAACGGTCTAGGAGGAGTTCGAAAAAGTAGGTTTTTGAAGAAAAACAATATGGCGGACAGGAAGTTTAGCTGACTATAGCAAATGTGATATCTATGTTCTCAGCATGACCCAAGGAATCTACTGAGACCAGTTTCATTACAATTGGTGAATACAGTCAAAAGTTATTAGCATTTTTGTAAATTTTGTTATAACTTTTGACCACAAGGTGGCGCTGTGCCGAAACTTCTCAGGCTCCTTCAGGGCATTGTGCTGATGACCCATACCAAGTTTTGTAAAGATACGTTAATGCGTTCGTAAAATACAGCATTTTAGCACAAAATTCAAAATGGCCGACGGCCAAAATGGCCGAATTAGGAAAATTGGATATCATTCGACTCGGCATGATTCCCCGAATCCAACGAGACCAAATTTATGATTTTTGGACAAACCCATCAGAAGTTATAAGCAAAAATACCCATTTTTCATATCTCCGCACCAGTAGGTGGCGCTGCGCCGAAACACTGCATGGTACCTCAGGTCATGCTTGTGATGACATGTACCAAGTTTGGTCTGAATACGATAAAGCGTTGCGGAGATACAGCCTTACTTCTGTTTTCGCAAGCACTACGTACAATTCGTTCGTGAGTTTTTCGAAAACGGTTTGAGGAATCAACTTGAATTCCATAACTTTTTGTCAGCATGGTCTGAAGATGATCTGATTCAATTTTCATGAAAATCGGAGTAACGGCCTAGGAGGAGTTCGAAAAAGTAAGTTTTTCAGAAAATTCAAAATGGCGGAAAAATTTTCATGACGGAAAATGACGTCATAGGGTGCGATCGATTCGTCTTGACCCAAGGAATCAGAGGAAAAAAGAATTTTGTTTCTAGCCCTTATAGTTCAAAAGTTATTAACATAAACATAAGTGCAACTTTGGACAGCTGGTGGCGCTAGAGGGATTGAGATAGAGACTCCAAATTTGCTGTGGACAAAGGTCAGACTGTCCTCTAACTGTGTGCCAAATTTCACAACTTTCCCGCAAGCGGTTCTATGGGCTGCCATAGACTTCAAGAGCGGAAGAAGAAACGGAAGAATAATAATAAAAAGAACACCAACGGATACAATAGGTGCCTCCGCACCTTTGGTGCTTGGCCCCTAAATATAGCTGCCAAAGCCAAAGCCATCAGAAGTTATAAGCAAAAACATAAATGTTTCATATCTCCGCACCACTAGGTGGCATTGCGCCGAAACGCTGCATGTTGCCTCAGGTCATGCTTGTGATGACAGGTACCAAGTTTGGTCTAAATACGATAAAGCGTTGCGGAGATACAGCCTAATGTCTATTTTCGCAAGCACTACGTACAATTTGTTCGCGTGTTTTTCGAAAACGGTTTGAGGAATCAACTTGAATTCCATATGTCAAACCGTTTTTGTATACCAGAGCAAAGAATTTGAGGCATGATTCAAAAATGACTCTTGAAGCTGTATCTCTTCAGTGCTTTGACATATT
>JBOFIZ010000364.1:0-2632 GCA_051650425.1 Bacteroidales bacterium | reverse complement strand
GCTATCACGGACAGTACTTTTGCAATGAAAAACTATGCATCGCAAAAGTATATGGGGAAATCTGTTCAGGACGGACTGGTGAATGATGCTGTTCCTGTATTGATTAAAAAATTGGCCGATACGGATCAATACGCTCTTACTCCGATGGGAAGTTATGCTTTGCACGCGCAACAAAGCGGATCATTATTGACAAACTATCCCGGAAAAGAAAACAGTGCAAGTGCATGGACATTCAAGGCTGTTTCGAAAAAAGAAATGAAACAACCTAAATCCATTCAGATAACCAATGCCCGCCGCGGTACGCATGTTTCGCAGGCAGGTGAGAAGAATCTTCCTCTTTTTGGTTTTGACATACAGGTAAAAGGATTTAAAAACAAAGAAGTACTGGAATCATTGACCTTCGACTTCTCTGATTGCACCAATCTTCAAGCATTAGAAAATATCAAACTTTATGCATCTCCTTCCTTAGGCCGTGGGCTGACACAAGGAGGCGTTGAGCTTGGTACAATCAAAATACAAGATGGCAAAGCGACCGTAAATCTTGAATCGCCGCTTCCGCTTGCTTTAGGTTCGAACTTCTTCTGGATGATTGCCGATGTTTCCGATAAAGCAAAAGAAGGTGATCAATTGGATGTTACATTAAACAGTATTCAAACTAAAAACGGAGACTTAGTCGTTAATCTGAAAGATAATAATCCGGTTAATGTATTCCTGACTAAAAGCGTTTTATTCAGCCCGGGAGATTATGGATCTAAATATTATCGGATTCCGGCTATTGAAACAGCCAATGATGGTTCTCTGGTATCCGTAACAGACCGCAGACCTTTCCATTCAGGCGATTTACCTCAGGCTATCGACTTATATGTTCGTCGTAGCACAGACAATGGTAAAACATGGAGCGAACCGTTAATGATTGCAGGTGCCGACGATGATAAAAACGGCTTTGGAGATGCCGCAATCGTAAAAACACAAAGCGGAAAATTAATCGTCTTGTTTGTCGGTTATAAAGGTTTATGGGATTCAACTCATGATAATCCGCAACGCCAGTTCATGGTAACAAGTGACGACAATGGTGTAACCTGGACAAAACCGGAAGAGATTACACACTTCTTCTATGGTCCGACTTCGGATGTTCAGGAGACTAAAGACTGGGATGCTTTCTTTATCACATCAGGACGTGGTCTTTGTACACAGGACAATCAGGTATTATTTGCTATCCCTACCCGTGTACGAGGTCGTAAAGGATTATCAGCTTATACGATCGGATCGGCAGACGAAGGTAAAACATGGAAGGTGATGGACCTGAAAGAACCGGCAACACGTATCGGTGATGAATCGAAAATCACTCAGTTAAATGACGGCACACTTCTTATGAGCGTACGTAGACACAATAAAAGAGATGTTGTGTACGGTAAATTGGAGAATGGCGAAATTATCTGGGATAAACCGGTTCGTCATGAAGACTTGACCGATCCTTTCTGTAATGGTGAAATCATGGTTTATTCTTCCACTAAAAACGGAGATGATAAGAATCGTATGCTGCATTCATTATGCGATGCAAAAAACAGATCAAACGTTTCTGTTCTCTTAAGTTACGACGAGGGCAAAACATTCCCGATTAAGAAAACCATCTGTCCTACAGCTTCGGCATATTCGACTTTATGTGTATTGCCTGATGGTACGATCGGATGTTATTATGAAGACGGTCCTGAAAAAATGGATCTCGTATTTGTACGCTTCTCACTTGATTGGCTTACAAACGGTAAAGACTCATATAAGCCAAAGAAATAAGTTATCAACATTTTGTTAATAACTAATGGGAACTCCTTTCAGCAGGGCGTTCCCACTCTTTTTATTATTTAAACAGACTATACTCTTAACTAAACCAACTCATGAGAAAATATTTTGCTCTAACAGCTTTATGTATTACTTCTGCATTATGCGCACAGAATCAAAAAAAATTAGCAATCGGTATCAAATACGGATACGAAACTGACTTCAATCAAGAAGTATATCAATCAGGGGGATTTATCAATCAATACAAAACCAACCAATCGAATATCGGATTGACATTCAGCTATCCCGTTTGGAATAAACTCAGAGCACAAAGTGAGGCGGGTTTGTCTATTTACAATACTGATCTGCATATTAATCCGAATAACGGAACGGGATTCTCCAATAACGAAGGACTATCTAATAAGAATATTTACGTTGCTCAACAATTCGAATATGAGGTCTTATCAATTCCTCTGAATGACTGTGGCGCCAGTTTCTCAATGTCACCATTTATAAGAATGAGCTATACATTCAATACGAATAAACGAACAAACAAACGAGGACATGCTAATATAAATAATGAAATGGCAGATTTATGGATCGAAAAGCATAATTTGCCTATTATGGATGCGACGTTCAAAAGTCCTTTCGGATTCTTTGCTCTTACACCCGGTTTGAATTTAGACTTTATGTTCGGATCAAAAATAGGTATTAATCTATTTGGCGGTTATCAGTTTGGTTTGGCCGGCCATACAACAGTCGATGCCCGATACCGTTATAAAGATGATACTGTAAGAAATATATCATTCAAATCGAAAGACTCAGGATTCTATTTTGGAGGCGGCTTAAAATATTT
>JBOFIZ010000363.1:0-1734 GCA_051650425.1 Bacteroidales bacterium | reverse complement strand
TTAGACACCAATGAAATCAATCGCAAGATGATGGAGGATATTCTTCCTACGATGTCTAAACTCGCAAATGAGTCTAAATATAAGCCTAATCAGAATACCGACGAAATGGGACTAAACCCTGAGTGGCAAGAATCTATGGATAAAAGCGGGTTAACTGATAAATTAATGGAAATAAACCAACTGCAAAGTGAGGGAGCTGATGTCTTTTTCTCAACTTTTCTGGGATTAAAATCATTCTCTTTCTTTAACTCTATCGCAAACTGGTTTATGCCTTTTAATAAAGATCACTCATCGATTAAACAGGTATTCCGAAATAGTTCCGGCAAATCTGAAACAACGATTTTATCTATGGTTTCAGCCTCTGTCTCTTTGTGTGATTCTGACAAATACTCTTTCTGCATCAGCTTAGAACAGATGCCTGAATCTCAAAGAGAAGTATTAGCTCAACAATTCGCAGGCAACACAGACGAGATGATACAGGATGAGTTAAAAGAGAGCCTGATCAAAGAGTCTAAAAAACCCAAATTGATTGCCAAACAATATATCCAGGATCTGTATCGGTTCTATAAATTGCATCCGCAACATGCTTCATTTATGGATCCTTTTGCTCAAAGCTTTCTGGGCTACGACAATGAGTATCTGGAACAAGTTATCTTTATTCCCGAAAATCTTGATTTCCTGAGCAATTATTTTTTGAATAAAAAGCATTTCACCCCTGCTTATGAGTTATTCTCTCATAAACTAATAATGCAAGGACCGAGTGCTGAATTATATCAGAAGCTTGCATTCTGTAAAGCTAAAATAGCTGATCCGGAAAAAGCGCTTGACCTTTATAAAAAAGCGGATCTGTTAGATTCTCAGAATATCTGGACAATGAGACGAATTATTGATCTCTTAAAAGCTGACGAAGAGTGGAATCCGGAAAATGTTGATCATCATCAACTTTTACACTATTGCGATCGCATTTTAGAAATAGAACCCGAACATGTTCCGACACTTTTAGATAAAGCTAACTGCCTGAATAAAACGAACAAAAGTGAAGAGGCATTAAATATCTATTTCAAAGTAAATTATCTCAAACCAGATAACCTGACCGCAAAAAGAGGAATTGCCTGGAGCTACCTGTTGATGAATAAAATTGATCAGGCCAAGAAATATGCCGGCATGCTCATTGAAGAAGGTAAAAACTACAACGACTTTGTCAATTTAGCACACTGCTACTTAGCTGAGGGTGATATCAAAAATGCTATGAGATATTACCTTGAAGCTAACAACGTTGCGAATAAACAGAATTCGGATCAATTTGAGTTTTATGAGATCATAAATGATGATCGTGAAATACTGGAACGCTTAAATATTCCGGTAAACCTGATCAACACATTGGGAGATTTATTTAATTATAAGTATTTTGAAAATGATCCATTTGATAATAATGGAGACAACTGGAATGACGATCATCTCGAATAACTAAAAAAAAACACCAGATATCGTCTGATTTTTTTTCTTACACTTATCTGCTGAATACAAATAGATTACAGCTAGAACCGCTTTATCGAGTGCTTTTAGCTGTAATTTTTTTATCCAAAACTATTGCATATATAAAAAAAAGCTCTACCTTTGCACACGTAATCGAAACAACAACGCTTCGAAAACAAGACGGTTCCGTAGCTCAACTGAATAGAGCATCTGACTACGGATCAGAAGGTTACAGGTTTGAATCCTGTCGGGATCACA
>JBOFIZ010000362.1:0-5139 GCA_051650425.1 Bacteroidales bacterium | reverse complement strand
ATGGTTTTGGCTTTAATATTTAGCTATATATTTCCAGAGAAACCTAAAAATTTGACCGGGCTGACTTGGTCACACAGAGACAAGTCTATTGAAAATTAATTTTTTAATTTATGAAAAAACAACTTCTATTTCTCCTTCTTATGCTTGCATCCGTGTCTTTGTATGCACAAAACATACAAATTAAGGGTGTAGTTGTGGATCCGACGAAAGAACCAGTAATCGGGGCAACAGTATTGGAAGAAGGTACCTCTAATGGTACAATTACGGATTTTGACGGTAACTTTACACTTTCAGTAAATCCGGACGCTAAATTAAAAATTTCGTATATCGGATATCAGCCGATTACGATTGATGTAAAAGGGAAGACAGACTTTAATGTAACTCTAAAAGAAGATTCAGAACAACTTGATGAGGTTGTTGTAACAGCTTATGGGGGAAAACAGTTACGTACGAAAGTAACTAACTCAATCGCAAAAGTGAAAGAGGATGCATTAACAGTGGGTATGTATGCTAATCCGGCTCAGGCTCTTTCGGGTGCTGTTGCTGGTTTGAAGGTTACTCAGTCTTCAGGTAAACCTGGTGCATCTCCTAGCATCTCTTTGCGTGGGGGTACAAACTTTGACGGATCAGGTTCTCCGTTGGTTATTGTTGACGGACAGTTGAGAAACAGTTTGGCTGACATTAATCCGGAAGATATCGAGTCAATGGAGGTTATGAAAGATGCCGGTGCTACTGCCATTTATGGTGCAAGAGCAAGTAACGGTGTTATCCTTGTAACAACAAAAACTGGTAAAGCAGGTCGTCGTGAAATTAACTTCAAAGCTAAAGTAGGTTTGAGTTATGCGAACAATCCTTACGAGTTCTTAGGTGCAGAAGACTATATCCGTACACTACGTACTGCTTATAGTAAGTCTGGTTTCTATTTGAGTGATGGAACTTATCATTCAATTGCTCCGCTTTCAAATCTGACAAGTGCTTCGCCTCTTGGTACAGGTAACGTATTGAATAGCAAAACAGCGTGGAACATCATGAATTACTCAGATGAGAACCGCTATTTATTGCAACATGGATGGAAGGTTATGAATGACCCTCTTAACCCAAGTGAGCAAATTATTTTCAAAGACACAAGACCAATTGATTACAATATCAATAATCCGGCTGTGTCACAAGATTACAACGTAAACATGTCAGGTGGTAATGAAAACGGTTCTTACTATGCTGGTTTAGGTTATAATCGTCAGGATGGTCTTCCAATTAAAACTTTCTACGAGCGTTACAGTTTCGTATTGAATGGTAGCTATAAAGTTACGGATTGGTTAACAAGTTCATCAAACTTCAATTTTAACCGTGCGAACTGGAAAGATATGCCAGGTTCTCAAACAAGTGAGTCAAACTATTTCGGCCGTGTTCTTTCATTGCCTCCGACAGCACGTTTTGAGGACGAAGATGGTAATCCGACTTTAGGTCCGAATGCTTCAGATGGTAACCAGAGTTACCAGGCTGACAAATGGACAAACTTCAACCAAAGAGATAAATTTACAATGTCTCAGGCTTTCACGATTGATTTGATGAAAAATCTGTCGTTAAAAGCTTCAGGTAACTGGTATTATTCAGAATTGGTTGCTGAAGAGTTCGTGAAAGATTACGAAAATACTCCGGGTTCATTTGTACGTGAGAGAAAAACAAGCGCAAAATTTGACCGTGAGTTCTCTCAAACTTATAACCTTGTATTGAATTATAACGAAACATTTGCGAAAAATCACAATGTGTCTTTAATGGCAGGTACTGAGTTTTTCGATCAGGCATTAAGAGGATTCAGCGCAGCTGGACAAGGTGCTCCGACAGATGATTTCGGTGATTTAGGTTTGACAGATCGTGATAACAGATCTATCGACTCATGGCATAGCCGTTATAGAATTATGTCTTTCTTCGGTCGTATCAACTATGACTACAAAGACAAATATCTATTGAATATGGTAATGCGTCAGGATGGTTATTCATCTCTATTGGGTAACAACCGTTGGGGATTCTTCCCGGGTGTTTCTGCAGCATGGATCTTTGGTAAAGAAGATTTCGTTCGTAATGCAGTTCCATTCATGTCATTTGGTAAATTACGTGCCAGCTTTGGTGTGAACGGTAACGCTTCAGGTATCGGTCCTTACGACTTGCAAGGTTCTTACAATCCACAGAAGTATAACGGAAACGTTGGTTTCTTGATCGGAGCTCTTCCAAATCCTGCTTTGAGATGGGAGAAAACACGTACAGCTGAGGTTGGTTTAGATCTAAGCTTCTTCGAAAATCGTTTGAATGCAAACATGACTTATTACAATCGTTTGACTTCAGACAAATATGCAAATCTTAGCTTACCATCTACAACTGGTTTCTCTTCAATTAAGAGCAACAACGGTAAATTTGGTAACCAAGGTATTGAGCTTGAATTGTCAGGTAAAATCATCCAGGGAAAAGATTGGACTTGGGAAATGGGTGGTAATATCTCATACAATAAAAATAAAGTGGTTCAATTACCAAACAATGGTTTGATCCGTAACCAACAGGATGCAGTTCAAATCTACAGTGGTAAGATCTTACCTGACGGTACTTCAGAGAAAATCTGGGTAGGTGGTTATCAGGAAGGATATGAGCCGGGTGTATTGGTAGCTTATAAAGCAGACGGAATTTACAGAAGCTGGGATGAAATCCCTGGCAACCTTGTAGTTACTTCAGGTAATGCAAATGGTAAAAAAATGTATGGTCCTGATGCATGGAAAGCTTTAACACCGGAACAACAAAAGAATGCATTACCAATTCAACCGGGTGATGCGAAATGGAGAGATATCAACGGTGACGGTATGATTGATAACTATGATCAAATTGTAGTAGGTAACACTACTCCACGTTGGTTTGGTGGTTTCAATACAAGACTACGTTGGAAAAATCTTCAATTGTATGGTCGTTTTGACTTCGCTTTGAATTATTGGATCTATGATAGTACAACTCCATGGATGCTTGGAGCTATGCAAGGTACATATAATACAACTACTGCCGTATTTGATACTTGGTCAGAAGAGCGTCCTGACGCACAATATCCAAGATACGTTTATGCGGATCAGTTGATGAACGGTAACTATAACAGACAATCAACAATGTTTGCTCATAAAGGAAACTATCTGGCAATCAGAGAACTTTCTTTGACTTATTCGTTACCTCAATTGTGGGCTAAGAAAATCTTCTGTCAGAAACTTGATGTTTCAGTAACTGGTCAGAACTTAGGCTACATTACATCAGCTAAGAATGTTGCATCACCTGAGGTTTCATCAGCAGGTTCAGGATACGCATTGCCTCGTTCAGTGCTATTTGGTGTTAACGTGTCATTCTAATTGTATTATTACTTAATAGAAAGAACTATGAAAAGATTCAAACATACAATATTATATGGCGTTATGGCTTTATCATCAGTAATGGTGACAACGTCTTGCTCTGACTGGTTAGAGTTGGCTCCGGAAGATAACTACGGTAGCGGGTCTTACTGGCAGACAGAAGCACAAGTGACTGCTTATATTGATGGTATTCACAAACACTTGAGAGATGCTGCATTCCAGCACTCTCTTGTTTTCGGAGAATTACGTGGTGGTAATTTCCGTAACGGAGCTACCAGTGATGGTAACACGGCTAGTTATGGTAATATCATCCTTCAAAACTTCGATGAATTCAATACAGGGGTAACTAAGTTTGGTGATATCTATGGTCGTATTACAAACATCAACTTGTTTATTGCTCGTGTAACGAATGCAAATTATATTTCTGAAGCGAAGAAGAAATTTTTCTTAGGTCAGGTTTATGGTTTGAGAGCATTCTATTACTTTGATCTTTACAGAGTATATGGTGGTGTACCTTTGCGTCTGACTCCGGATGTTGTTGATGGAGTAACAGATCCGACTGAATTGTACATGGCTCGCTCAACTCCGAAAGAAGTAATGGCACAAATCAAGAGTGATATCGCTACATCGTTAAACTATTTTGGTGACGTAAACGATTTTGACCCATACAAACGTGGTAACAAAGTTTACTGGTCGAAAGCTGCAACGGAGTCTTTAAAAGGTGAAGTTTACTTGTGGACATCGAAAGTGACAACAGGTGATGACGTAGCTAACGAGGCTGATTTGGTTGAAGCAAAAAAATCATTTGAAAGTGTAGTTGCAAACTATGGTTTGAGCTTACAACCATCATTTGATCGTGTTTTCGATGTAAAGAACAAAGCTAACAGCGAGATTATCTTTGCTATTCGTTATCTGGAAGGAGAAGCAACAAATAGCTTCAATAGTTTCTTGTATAACATGGCAACAGGTAGTACAAAAAATCGTTTCAAAGCTGACGGTACTGTGTTTGGCGATCCACTAGGTGTTCAAACTTCAGGAACGCAAACTTCTGAATACAATTTGTCATTGTTCAATAGCTTTGATGATGCTGATACTCGTAAATTAGCTACGTTTATCGCTTCATACGCGAAAGATGCTGAAACGAATGAGTTGTCTCTTTACGGAACTCATGTTCGCAAAAACATTGGTTACATCAATGCTCAAAACGCTCGTATTTACAATGGAGATATGGCTTTCTACCGTCTTCCTTTGATTTATCTTTCTTTAGCTGAAATTGCTAATATGGAAGGTAATAACGCAGATGTTGAGAAATATATCAATCTTGTAAGAGAACGTGCTTACGGTACGGAAAACTGGGATGTAGCTAAATACGGATACAAAGCAGGAGACTTTACACAAAACGAACTTGCTATTCTTTCAGAGAAAGATAAAGAGTTTGTTCAGGAAGGTCAACGTTGGTGGGACGTTCGTCGTATGACATTGACTAAAGGTGGAAAACATTTAGTATTCTGTGCAGAAGGTAATCCAAACGGAGAGACACCACTTTTAAATGAAGCGACTGAAGCTCATAAAGTATTGTGGCCTCTTGAGAGAACAATACTAAATAATGACCCTAAGTTGACTCAAACACCAGGTTATTAATATTCACAATCATACAACAACAGTTTGTTTAATATGAATCCAGAAGAGGAGTGGAGAATCTGTTCCTCCTCTGGATTTCTTTTTTTAATATCTAATTAATTTAATATGAAAAAGAACCTAT
>JBOFIZ010000361.1:0-1411 GCA_051650425.1 Bacteroidales bacterium | reverse complement strand
TTAACGGTTTTGCTATCGGAGGCGGACACGTTTTACATGTAATGTGTGACTTGTCTATTGCATCAGAAAATGCAATTTTCGGACAAACAGGTCCGAAAGTAGGTAGTTTTGATGCCGGTTTCGGTTCGTCTTACTTAGCACGCATCGTCGGACAAAAGAAAGCGCGTGAAATTTGGTTCCTTTGTCGCCAGTATTCAGCGCAAGAAGCTTTGGATATGGGATTGGTAAATAAAGTAGTTCCTTTTGATCAGTTGGAAGATGAGGTGGTTGAATGGGCACAGCAAATGATGCAACACAGCCCGATGGCACTTCGTATGCTAAAATTAGGAATGAATGCTGAATTAGATGGTCAGGCAGGTCTTCAGGAGTTTGCAGGAAATGCAACTTTGCTTTATTATTTGACAGAAGAAGCGCAGGAAGGTAAACATGCGTTCCTTGAAAAGCGTAAACCTGACTTCAAAAAATATCCGAAATATCCTTGATAAGATAATTTAGTTATGGATTTTACAATAGAAGTATATCCGTACGAACTGAAATTTAAAAACCCCGCCGGTACCTCGCGCGGGGTTTATCTTTTCAGGAAAGTATGGTACGTGGTTATTCGTTCGCTGAAAGACCCTTTACATATAGGTATAGGCGAATGTGCTCCCCTTTTGGATCTTAGCTGTGACAATCTTCCGGATTACGAAGAAGTTCTTAAGGTTTTTTGCAAACAGACGGAACAAACGGGCTTTATCGATACGGAAAGTTTACGGAACTATCCGTCTATGTTGTTTGGACTGGAAACGGCTATGCGACAATATGAAAGGCATCAGGACTATCATCTGTATGATACGGACTTTGCTTCCGGAATGGAAGGGATTCGCATCAATGGCTTGATCTGGATGGGTGATAAAAAGAAAATGTACGACCAGATTGTTGCTAAACTGGAAGCCGGATTTAAATGCATAAAGCTTAAGATCGGTGCAATTGATTTTGATTCGGAGATAGACTTGCTGAGATATATACGCACGCATTTTTCTTCGGCTGAAATCGAATTGCGTGTCGATGCCAACGGCGCTTTTGCCTTGACGGATGCGATGGATAAGCTAAATCGTTTATCTGAGTTTGAGATACATTCTATCGAACAACCGATCCGTGCCGGACAATGGGATCAAATGGCAGACTTGTGTAGCCGGACTCCTGTTCCGATTGCTTTAGATGAAGAGTTGATCGGTGTAAATGATTTTTCGGATAAGCAAGCATTACTTGAAGTGATCAAACCGCAATATATTATTCTGAAACCTTCTTTACACGGAGGTATGGCGGGGACTTCAGAGTGGATTCAGGAAGCTCAGTCAAGAAATATTCCCTGGTGGATAACTTCTGCTTTAGAATCGAATATCGGATTGAATGCGATTGCTCAATGGAC
>JBOFIZ010000360.1:0-22091 GCA_051650425.1 Bacteroidales bacterium | reverse complement strand
GTAGGTCGTGATATTGCTCATGCTAAATTAGCAGAACGTATTGCCGCAGGTGAAGGTCTTCCTGAGTATATCAAGAATCACCCGATCTATTATGCAGGTCCTGCAAAAACTCCACAAGGAATGCCTTCGGGATCTTTCGGACCGACAACAGCAGGTCGTATGGACTCTTATGTTGACTTGTTTCAAACGAATGGTGGTAGCAAAATTATGATTGCTAAAGGAAATCGCTCACAACAAGTGACAGATGCTTGTCAGAAACATGGCGGATTCTATCTTGGTAGTATCGGTGGCCCTGCAGCTATCCTTGCTCAGAATAATATTAAGAAAGTTGAATTAGTTGAATATCCTGAATTAGGAATGGAAGCGATCTGGAAAATCGATGTAGTAGATTTCCCTGCGTTCATTTTGGTTGATGATAAAGGAAACGATTTCTTCAAACAAATTAAACCGGCTTGTGCTTGTAAATAATAAGTGCAACATATAATTATAGAGGAGGTTAGTAAGAGAGTAAGCTCTTTACTAACCTCTTTTTTTAAGCCTGTAAAAACCTATTATGATATCTATGAAATTGACACAATTACTATCATTGCTGGCTTTAGCAATGACATTTAGTGTTTCTGCTCAGAAATCCACTATTCACAAGATTGCAGAATTAGCAAGAGAAGAGAACCGGACAATGGAACATTTGGATATATTATGTAATCGAATCGGGGGAAGACCAATCGGTTCGCCTGCGTATGACCATGCTGTAGAATGGAGTATGTCTCAGTTTAAGAATTGGGGTTTAAATGTTCGAAAAGAAAAAGCAGGAGAACTGCGTGTCGGCTTTATGCGCGGACCTTGGTTTGGGAAACTGTTAGGAGAGGAGTCCATGTCTTTGCATTTTGTAACACCTTCTTACACATCCGGGACAAAGGGTGCACAAACAGGACATGTAGTTATTGAACCGAAAACACAGGCTGATTTTGAACGGATGAAGCATCGGCTTAAAGGAGCATGGGTGCTTGTTTCGGGTGAAAGTACAGGTTGGCCTGTTGATCATACTTGGAAAGGAGACTCTGTCAGGTTTTCATTAAGAACAATGAATGACTCTATTCGAAAAGAGAATAATGAGCTTAGACGCCGGAATGAGGATGAGCGAATCCCTTTTACTCCTAAGGAACTTAAAGATGCTCCGGCATTGTTTTACCGTGAAATGGTTGATGCCGGAATATTGGGTATTATTCAGTCAGCCAGAGTCCCCCTAACTGCATTATATAGCAGACAAGTGGCTTTTGATGCCGAATCATCTTTTGACAATCTGCCTACTGTTCCGGATATAAAGTTAGACGAACACCAGTATAGTAAGATTTATCAGATGGCCAGAGAGCGACGTAATATATTGCTTGAGTTTGACATCCGAAACCATTTTAAAATGGGTCCTGTCCCTTATTACAATGTGGTTGCAGAAATAAAAGGGAGTAAATATCCCGATGAATACGTTGTACTGAGTGCGCATCTTGATGCTTTTGATGTGGCAACAGGAGGAGTTGATGACGGTTCAGGAGTAAGTCCGATTATGGAGGCGGCTCGTTTATTACAAGAAGCAGGAGCAAAACCTAAGCGTACAATAATCTTTTGTTTGTTTGCCGGCGAAGAATTTGGTTTATTAGGAGCAAAGGCTTGGGCAAAAACAAACAAAGATAAACTTCCCAAGATCTCTAATTTATTTAACAGAGATGGCGGGCCAACAATTCCTGTAGGAATGGGAGCTCCAAAATCACAGTTAAAAGAGTTGCAGGAGATTGCACGATGGATTGAGTCATCTGATTCGACATTCAAATTTGCAATCACCGAAATTACTCCTTATGCAAAGCCAGAAAGAGAAGGTGGTACAGATGCTTCTGTATTTGCGGTTCAGGGAGTTCCGACAATCCATCTGCAAACGGCAGACACAAAAGGATATGATTTTAACTACCGTGAAATCTGGCATACTGAAAGAGACCTGTATAATAAAAGTATTCCTGAATATCAGGAGAAAGCTGCAGTTATTATGGCACAGATTGCTTTAGGTATTGCAAATATGGATAAACTAATCCAGCGAAGTGAGGTGTATAAGTAGCTATAGGTTACTTATAAAACAAAGCCATATCATTATCCGTAAACACGTTTGGTTTGATAATGATATGGCTTTGTTTTTTATTTCTCGTTTGAAGCAGGCTTAATTAATGGCTCTTTCCAGTTCATAATTCCTGTGTTCAATTCATATACTTTATAGCCTTTCTCCGTAATCTTCTTTGCCGCAGATTTACTTCTGCCTCCACTTCGGCAATATACGGCAATACGCTTCTTTTTATCGAGTTTTGAAACTAAAGAATCGAAATCAGAATTACGGACATCTATATTAATTGCTCGTGGTAAATGTCCGCTTTGATATTCATTGACCGTCCTTACATCTATCAGAATAATATCATCCTCATTGAGGATTTTCTTAAATTCTTTATTTGAAAGAGATTCAAATGTTTGGTTTTGGGCGTGGCATGCCATGGATAGCAAACAAGATAAAAGAATGGTTATCCTTTTTAAAGTTTTCATAAATCAGATTAGTTTGAGGGTTAAATAATTAATTGAAGTGGACAAAAGTATAACAAATTGCTATACAAATAAGCTGATGTCAACGCTTTTTGATTTATCTTTGCCCTAATCACATTTATAAATATCTTTTATAACCTTACCCAGAATACAAAAGTATGAGTTTATTGAAAAAATCACAAATTGCGCTTTTAGCCATGTGTAGTGTCTCTTTGTTACAGGCACAAGTAAGCAATTCCAATTCTGTTCGTATTGATCCGACCGATACTCAGGCGGATATTATACGCAAAGCTATAACAGTAGTTCCTCATAAAAGACAGTATGATTGGCAAAAAAATGAACTGACTTGTTTCGTTCATTTTGGGCTGAATACATTTAATGGTGTTGAATGGGGGAATGGGAAAGAATCTCCTGCAGATTTTAATCCTTCTTCTCTGGATGCAAAACAATGGGTACAAGTCATGAAAGAGGCGGGTATGAAGATGGCTATTATAACAGCAAAGCACCATGATGGTTTTTGTTTATGGCCGTCCCGTTATACGGAGCATAGTGTTAAATCGTCTCCATGGAAGGACGGGAAAGGTAATGTTGTAAAAGAATTTGTAGATGCTTGTCGTGCTGAAGGTATTAAGATCGGATTTTATTTATCTCCAGCAGACTTATTTCAGATAGAATCCCCGCAGGGTTGCTACGGAAAAAATAAACAATTATATACGCAGACTATCCCATCTTTGGAATCTCATCAAAAGAATGTATCAAAGACATATACATATGATAACCTCACGGATTATGATGTGTATTTCATGGATCAGCTATATGAGCTATTAACGGAATACGGTGATGTGGAGGAAGTATGGTTTGATGGAGCTCATCCAAAACCGGGAACTGGACAGACATATAATCGTAAGGCTTGGTATGATATGATACGTCAATTGCAACCTACAGCTAATATTGCGATTAAAGGTCCTGATATCAGATGGTGCGGTAACGAAGCCGGACATACCCGTAAGAGTGAGTGGAGTGTAGTGCCTATTAATGAATCGCCTGAAGCTTGTGAGTGGAATGATATGACCGGACAGGATCTGGGCAGCAGAGAGAAAATTAAAGATGCAAAATATTTAGTATGGTATCCTTCTGAAACGGATGTTTCTATTCGTCAGGGATGGTTTTACAGAGATGATAAACAATATGTAAGAAGTACAAATGATTTGCTGGATCTATGGTACCGGTCTGTAGGTGGAAACTGTGTATTCTTACTTAATATAACACCAGATAAACGAGGTCTGATTCCGGCTAAAGATTCAACGAATCTGAGCCAAATGGGACGTATTATTCGTGAATCCTTTGCTGATAATCTGGCGAAAAAAGCAGAAGTCATAACTGATGGTGTTGATGTGATGAATATACTTACTGATTTAAGTGATCAGACATCATGGATTGGTAAAGATAAAACAGAAGCGCACATTATCGAACTCAAATGGAATAGTCCACAGACATTCAATTGTGTTTTGATGCAGGAAGACATAGCAAAATACAGTCAGCGTATTGAGAAATATTCTGTAGAGGCATTGTTCGGAAATAAATGGAAAAAAATAGCAAGTGGTGAAACAGTAGGATATAAAGGAATACTGCGTTTTCCGACTGTAACATCTAAATCTATACGTATTATTTTTGATGAGGTACGAGTTGCTCCGACCTTGACAGAGCTTGGGATTTATGATGTACAAGAGACATTGTCTAATCCGCTGATCGGCCGTTCTGTAAATGGTAAAGTTTCTATTTCCGGAGGGAGCACTATACGCTATACACTGGATGGAACTGAGCCAACAGCAAGCTCTCCATTATACTCTAAACCATTTGTAGTCGCTCCAAATACAATTGTGAAGGCACGTATCTATTCGAATGGTTTAGAAAGCGGAGTTGCTCAGGCTTTATTTGGTTATGCTAAAAAAGGATGGAAAGTTAATACTACCTCTAATATGAGACAAACCAGATTGTTAGCTGATGAAAATCCGGCAACGATATGGCTTTCTGAGCAATCAGATAAAAATCCGGCTGTTGTCATTGATCTTAATTCAGTTCAGCCAGTTAAAGGATTCCAATATCTGCCAAGAGCTGATAAATCTAATAAAGGTGCCATTATTAATTATAACTTGCTAATAAGTAATGATGGTAAGAATTGGAAAACGGTTATTGAGAAAGGTGAATTCAAGAATATTCGAAATAACCCAATGTTGCAGAATGTATTATTCCCATCAATGGAAAATGCACGATATATCAAACTTGAAGGTTTGAATGCTGTAGATCAGGATACAAATGGTGTAGCTATTGCCGAGTTTGGAGTATTATAAAAACAAAAAAAGGAGAATTGAATATCAATTCTCCTTTTTTTATCTGTTAGATGAAAATTATTTTTTCAAGAAACATGTTTTCAAAACGATGCTGCTTCCATCGATTTTACAATCAACTTCTTCAGGATTTTCTGTCAGACGGATACTTTTTACTTTAGTTCCACGTTTGATAACCATTGAAGATCCTTTTACTTTAAGATCTTTAATAACAGTCACTGAATCGCCATCAGCTAATTCAGCACCATTGCTATCCTTAGGGACTTTGTTTTCTTCAGATGCGTCATCATCGCTTCCTGTCCATTCATAACCACAATCCGGACAAATATTCATTACTCCATCGAAATAAGTATTGTCCATATCACACTGAGGACAGTTAGAAATAGTATTCATGCTAATGTGTATTTATTTATAAATATAGAATCATTTGTAGTCTTTTCTCAAAAAAAATCTCGCCCGAAAATTAATTCAGACGAGTTTTTGATTTATATTGCTGATACAAAGATACATCATTGTTTCTATATATCCAAACGAGATTCAAAACCAGCTGATTACCTGATTAACTCCTTCAATAAACAAGACATAGCGGATGAACTTACCGAGAAGCATAGATATTGCAACAATCCAGATATTACTTCGCATAAATCCGAGTGCAATGGCTATAATATCTCCGACTCCCGGAAGAAAGGCAAAGAAAGCTGTCCAGGCTCCCTTTTTCTGTAGCCAGTTTTGAAATTTATCAATCTTGGACTTGGGAACCTTTAAATACTTTTCTATCCATTCGATTTTCCCTAAATGCCCTAACCAATAACAGCTTAATCCTCCTAACCAGTTTCCTAGAGTAGCAGCAAAAACACATCCCCACATATCCATGCCGGCCAGTATTAATGCACTAAATACAACTTCAGAACTAAATGGAAGGATAGTAGCTGCTAAAAATGCAGCTATGAACAAACCAATGTAGCCCCAATCTGCTAATTCTGCCATATATTATATTATTATTTAATTAGATAAACCAAATAGCTGATGCTACATATGTTAATAACAGTAGTACAAAGAGATAGTTATTGAACCTTCCTTTTTTTATAGTAAAATAATAAGCCAGAATAAATGCGGCAAAGAAGTTTGCACAAAATGTAAAAACACTTTCTTTTTGTGGCTGAATGAAGGCGAATAGTTCAAAACATAAAAATGAGAATAAAAAGTAATATGCTGAAGCTCTTACTCTTACTTTGTCCATCGATGCCGAGAAAAATACTCCTGCTGTTGCAATAAGAACGCAGATCAATGTGATTAGATTGTGGAATGTGGCAGCTATGTCAAAATCATTAAATGATGGTAGCTTCCATTCAAAATGAATCAAGTAGTCTGTAAAATCCGGAAGTCTGCCAGTTATAAGCATATAAATAGTACAACTAGCAATAAACGGAGCCAGACATCCGAAAATCAGTGCTCCGATATTTTTAAACCAAGCTATTCTCATATAAACCAATCCGAAAAGTAAAATTGGAAATAAAAATAATAACTCAGGTTTGAGCAAAGCTGCAAAAGAATAAAATAACGATGCATTAAACATATTTCGCTGTGACTTCTCTTGCTGATAAGCATCCAGCATATAAAAATAACTAATGAAAATAGACAAACCGGCTATTAATGCAGGCAGTTCTATTTGTTTGGTAATCGTTTGCAGATTAAGAAATAAAAAGAATAGGAACGGTAGTTCACTTTTATCCCTTATCAGATTAAACCTGTCTACGATATGTAGGGACATAAAAGCAGCCAATATCAGTATTATACTTGTAAATATCGTATTCCAGTATGAAGAAATATGTATAGGCAGGGGTGTAAGAAAGCCCGTAATTGAGAATGAGAGCTCAGTTTTAGCCGGATCTAAAATGACAAGGACCAAAAAAAATAAGAGAAACAGTATACCTATAGGAATGGTCCAGGCACTATTTATTGTTTTGCGTAGTAATGTCATAATAAAAAACGGGCTATAATATTAATTATAGCCCGAAAGTATCTATTTTTTTTTAAAGATCAAAACCAATATCAGAGCGGAAGTATTTACCGTCATATTGAATTTTCGAAGCATTCTCAAAAGACTTAGCTAATGCCTCTTCTTTTGTAGCTCCGTATGAGCTGATCGCAAGTACACGACCACCGTCTGTTACGATTTGGTCACCCACTTTTTTTGTTCCTGCGTGGAAGACAATAGAACCCTCTACCTTGTCTAAACCAGTGATGATTTTGCCTTTTTCATAATCACCCGGATAACCTCCGGAAACAAGCATAACCGTAACGGCAGCGCGAGGATCCATTTCAAGAGCAGCTTTATCCAGAGTGCCATTTGCCGTTGCTTCAAAAAGGTCAATCAAATCTGATTTAATGCGCAGCATAACAGCTTCTGTTTCCGGATCACCCATTCGAACGTTATATTCAATTACCATTGGCTCACCATTGACACGGATAAGACCTAAGAAAATGAACCCTTTGTATTCGATATTTTCTTTTTTCAGACCTTCGACAGTAGGGATAACAATACGCTCTTCGACTTTCTTCATAAAAGTGTCATCAGCAAACGGAACTGGAGATACAGCTCCCATACCACCTGTATTTAATCCGGTGTCGCCTTCGCCGATACGTTTATAATCTTTTGCTACTGGAAGTATTTTGTAATTTTCACCATCAGAAAGAACAAAAACAGAGCACTCGATACCACTTAAGAATTCTTCAATCACAACAGTGTTACTTGCTTGTCCGAACATGCCGTTAAGCATAGCTGATAATTCCTGTTTTGCTTCTTCAAGAGAAGCAATAATAAGTACACCTTTTCCGGCAGCTAAACCATCTGCTTTAAGTACATATGGCGCTTCTAATGTTTCAAGGAAGGCGTAACCATCTTCTAAAGTGTCTTTAGTGAAACTTTGATAACGGGCTGTCGGAATATTATGACGCATCATAAAGGCTTTTGCAAAATCTTTGCTACCTTCTAATTGTGCACCTTCTTTAGATGGTCCGATAACCGGAATGGCTTTTAAAGCTTCGTCATTTTTAAAAAAGTCATATACTCCTTTTACCAGAGGATCTTCAGGACCGACAACTACCATATTGATGTTGTTAGCCAATACGAACTCTTTGATTTTCGGAAAATCAGAAGCTGTCATTTCTATGTTTGTACCAATCATTGCAGTACCTGCATTTCCAGGTGCAATAAAAAGGTTATTTACTTTTGAACTTTGCTTCATTTTCCACGCTAAAGCGTTCTCACGTCCTCCCGAACCAAGTAATAGAATGTTCATCTTTGTTGATATAAATGCTTAATTATAAAATAGATTTTTATTTTAAGTTCTTTTCGAAATAACGAGTAATCACTTCGTGCAAATGTACTCGATCAATACCTCTTACATTATGCTCATGTCCAGGATATATGAACAGATCAGGATATGTTCCTGCTTTTACGCTGGCATCCAGAAAACGTAAGGCATGTTGCATTAATACAACATTATCTTCATCGTCGTGTATAATTAAAAGATCACCTTTCAAGTCTCCGGCTCTTTTAGTCAGATTACTTTTATCGTATCCTTCGGGATTTTCCTGAGGAGAATCCATATATCTTTCACCATACATAATTTCATATAATCCCCAGTCCATTACAGCTCCACCGGCTACCCCGACCTTGAATATTTCGGGATAAGTCAGCAGGAGGTTTGTTGTCATGAATCCGCCAAAACTCCAGCCATGTACGCCGATGCGATCAGTATCTACATAAGGAAGTGTAGATAAGTATTCGATGCCTTTTACCTGATCTTTCATCTCTTCTGTGCCTAACTGGCGATGAATTACATTTTCAAATTCAAGGCCACGATTTGCTGAACCGCGATTATCTACTGTGAAAACGACGTATCCTAATTGTGCCATATATATATCCCAGCCACGTGCTCCGCCTAACCATGAATCAGTTACTAATTGAGCATGAGGTCCTCCGTAAACATATACTACTGTTGGATATTTCTTAGTAGAATCGAAGTCAACAGGCTTGATTAAGCGATAATGTAAATCTGTTTTGCCATCAGCAGCTTTAATCGTGCCTAATGCTATTTCAGGCATATTATATGCTGTAAATGGATTTTTAGCAGATAATACAGAATATCTTTTTCCATTTTTAGTGTCAATGACTGCAATTTCACGTGGAGTGTTTAGATTGCTGTATTGATCAATCAGATATCTTTTATTGTCAGATAAACTTACTTGATGCATGCCTTTACCTTGAGTAAGTCTGGTTCTTTTACCTGTCTTAAGATTCACTTTATAGGTGTGCTTCTCAATCGGACTTTCTTCCGTTGATTGGATAAAAACATTTTCTCCTTTTTCATCAAAGCCAAGTACCGATAATACAAGCCACTCACCGGAGGTTAAGGGACGAATCAGTTGTCCATCTGTATTGTACAGATACAAATGATTATATCCATCTCTTTCACTTTGCCAGATAAATTCTTTATGATTTTTAGGTAAGAATAAAATCGGATTCTCAGGTTCTACCCATTTATCATGAGTTTCTTTGATCAGTGTCGATATTAATTTCCCGTTTTTAGCATTATATGCTCTGAGTTCAAGACTGTCTTGTCCACGATTTAATTCAGAAATATATACTATAGACTCGTCTGGAGACCAGGAAATATTTGTCAAATATTTCTCCTTAGGAAGTCCTGTTTTTAAGAATACTGTATCATTCGATTCTGTACTGTAAATCCCTACAGTTACGTGATGGCTTTTTGTACCCGCCATTGGGTATTTAATATTGTTTATTTGTGCTGGTTTTGTTGCAGCATGCAGAAGCGGATAGTTTGGCACCATTGTTTCATCCATCCGATAAAAGGCTAGCTTTTTGCCTGAAGGAGACCAAAATGTACCTTTCTCTATACCGAATTCACGTTGATGTACAGCCTGGCCGTTAACGATCCCTTTGTTTGAATCGTTTGTGATAGCTTTTGATATATTGTTGCTGTCAGAAATATATAAATTGTTATCAACCGTGTATGCAATGTTCTTCGCCACTCTGTTCAGGTCACGATTATTTTTGCCTTTTATGTTAAATACATTGATTATCTCTTTATTTTTAAAGTCATAGACATAAATAGTATCTCCTTTTGAGAATTCAATAACAGATTCTTTACCATATGGAAATACAATATAAGGAAGATGTTTCATTCCAAATTGAGAAAAATCATCCTTTGTTAATAGACTTGTTTTCTTTTGAGGCTGATCGGGTGACGAAACATAAAGCGTATCTCCTTTAACAAAAGTCAATTGATCTCCGAACCACTGAAGTTGTTTTATATTCTGTGGAACAAATGATTGATAAGTTTTCCCTCCGGGAATTAGATCATGCAATGTTAGTTTTTTATTTTCTGCACGAGAAGGCATAGCCATAATAACGAATAAGAATAATGTGTATAGTGTTCTCATATAGCATTAAACATAAAAAGTGAAGAGTTCTGGGTGTATTTTGCCCATACTCTTCACTTTCAATTATTTATTTTGAAATTCTTGGTCTTGGTTTAGAATTACTATCTCTTTTTGAAGAAAACGCTTTTCTATCACCGAAAGATCTGTCACCACTTGGTTTTCTATCGCCAAAACGTCTTTCCCCACCTGGTTTTCTGTCACTAAAGCGTCTTTCACCGCCTGGTTTTCTATCACCGAAAGATCTGTCACCACTAGGTTTTCTATCGCCAAAACGTCTTTCTCCATCAGGTTTTCTGTCACTAAAGCGTCTTTCCCCGCCTGGTTTTCTATCACCGAAAGATCTGTCACCACTAGGTTTTCTATCGCCAAAGCGTCTTTCACCATCTGGCTTTCTGTCGCCAAAGCGTCTTTCACCGCCTGGTTTTCTGTCGCCAAAAGATCTATCGCCGCCAGATTTTCTATCACCAAAACGTTTTTCTCCTTTATCTTTGTCCGTGAAGAAAGCTTTACGTTCACTGCGATCTTTACGAAACTCTTTAGATTCGCTTTTCGCGAATTCTTTGCGAATTTCGGCATCATCTTTGCGTTTGAATGTAATAGGAGTTTCTTCTTTTACCTCTTGGTTTTCACCTTCTTCAGCTAATCTTGATTTGAACTCTTTGCGTTTCCCTTCGAAGATTTCAAATTTACGGAATTCACAATCCAAACCGCCATTCATTAATTTGATTTTAGCTGAAGGACGAAGTCCGATTTTTTCAAAACACTCATAACGATAACTAAGAATCCAAGTTTCACGTCCCATAAAGACATGTTTAAGTCTTTCGCCGATAATAGCGTACAACCCTAAAATATCTTTTGAAGAAATACGTTCTCCATAAGGAGGATTCATAATAACCAGGCAGTTTTCAGGAGCCTCTGTATAGTCTTGAATAGACTTTACAGAAAGATCAATATATTTACCTAATCCAGCACTCTTAATATTCTCTTCAGCAATGGATATTGCACGAGGAGACATATCCGAGCCATATATTTTGTATTCGAATTCACGCTCATAACTTTCGTCATTATACAGTGAATCAAATAACTCTTCATCGTAATCTTTCCATTTTTCGAAAGCGAATTCTTTGCGGTAAATTCCCGGAGGGATATTTAATGCAATCATAGCCGCTTCAATCAATAGAGTACCCGAACCGCACATAGGATCCAATAAATTAGAATTCCCTCTCCAACCAGTTTTGAGGATCATTCCTGCAGCAAGTACTTCATTTAAAGGAGCTTCTGTCTGGTCTGTTCTCCATCCTCTTTTATGCAAAGACTCACCGGAACTATCTAGAGAAACAGTAACCTGATCATGAGAAACATGCAGGTTAATCATTAAATCCGGGTTTGTAACACGTACAGACGGACGTCTGTTAAATTGTTCCATGAAATAATCAACAATCGCATCTTTCGCACGATATGTTAGAAATTTTGAGTGGCTGAATTCTTCCGAATAAACGGTTGCATCAATTGAGAATGTTTGATCAGCCTGGATAAAGTCTTCCCAACGAATTTTCTTAATTTGTTCGTATACCTGATCCGTGCTGCCTGCTTTGAATTTAGCAATCGGTTTAAGGATGCGCACAGCTGTTCTACAATGCAAGTTTGCCTTGTACATTAACTCTTTGTCACCTTTGAAAGAGACTACACGACGTCCAATCTCAATTTCATCCGCGCCTAAATTGGTAAGCTCTTCGGCTAATACATCCTCCAGTTCGGCGAATGTTTTAGCAACCATTTCAAATTTTTCTGTATTCATTGGTTTCATGCTGAAACGTATATCTTTTTACCTTGTTTATTTCTGCTGCAAAAGTAATAAATAAAAGGGAGTTCTGCGATTTCTGAATCGCCATTCTTTATTCTTTAACTATATTGTGCTATATTTCTTTAACTTTAAATGCTATACCTACCTAATTTGTTCGTTTTTCGGCATTTATTACCTATTTTTTAATCCATTTTCAACAAGAATTCGGGGTTGTTGAAAACTCTGTAGGTTATTAACAATATTGGCAACTTTTCAACAGTTTGGTAAAATGTTTCATGTTTTTTTATTCGTGTGAAACATTTTATTTATTACTTTGCCTCAGAGTTATTTTTAATTCATATAACCCTTATATCCAATATTATAATATGGGAAAAGTAATCGCATTGGCGAATCAAAAGGGAGGGGTTGGTAAAACCACTACGACCATTAATCTGGCAGCATCTTTGGCTGCTCTTGGTAAAAAGGTGCTTGTTTTGGATGCAGATCCGCAGGCTAATGCCTCATCTGGTTTAGGCGTTGATGTACGTACGGCTAAATTCTCTATCTATGACTGTTTGGTAAATGGTACATCTGCCAAAGAAGCAGCTATTCAAACTAATTTTGACAATCTTGAAATTATTTGTTCACGCATCGATTTAGTGGGTGCTGAGCTAGAATTATTGAATATTACAAATCGCGAGCGTATACTTGAAAATCTATTAACTGAGGTTCGCGATCAATATGACTATATGCTTATTGACTGTTCTCCTTCTTTAGGACTGATCACTGTAAATTCACTCACGGCTGCAGACTCTGTTATTATTCCTGTTCAAGCTGAATATTTTGCACTTGAGGGGATTAGTAAATTGTTGAATACAGTGAAAATCATTAAATCTAAACTAAATACCCGTTTGGAGATAGAAGGTTTCTTACTGACTATGTATGACAATCGTTTGCGTCTGGCGAATCAGATTTATGAAGAGTTGAAGCAGCACTTTGGAACGATGGTATTTAATGCTGTTATTCATCGCAATATTCGATTGAGCGAAGCTCCAAGCCACGGATTACCGGTTATGTACTATGATCCGGAATCAAAAGGAGCGAAGAACCATATGTTGTTAGCAGAAGAAATTGTCGATAAACACAAAGCATAAATAATAAGGAGGTTATATGGCGTTACCTAAAAGAGGCGTTCTCGGACGAGGATTAGATGCTTTAATCACATTAGACGAAGTGAAAATAAGTGGATCTTCATCGATTAATGAAATAGAACTGGCTAAAATTGAGCCTAATCCGGATCAACCCAGAAGAATAATTGATGAGGCTGCTCTCGAAGATCTTGCCCAGTCAATACGATCATTAGGTGTGATTCAACCAATTACTTTACGTGAGGTAGCTGACGAAAAATATCAGATTATTGCAGGTGAACGCAGATATCGTGCTTCACTTAAAGCCGGGCTAACAGCTATTCCGGCCTATGTTCGCAAGGTTAGTGATACAGAACTTCTGGAAATGGCTTTGATTGAGAATATTCAACGAGAAGACTTGAATTCAATCGAGATTGCTTTGGCTTACCAAAACTTGATAGATCAGTATAATTTAACACAAGAACGCTTAAGTGAACGTGTGGGTAAAAACAGATCAACGATCACGAATTATCTTCGTCTGTTAAAGCTGCCTGCAGGAATACAGATGGGAATTAAGGATAAAAAGATTGATATGGGACATGCGCGTGCATTAATCTCAATTGAAGATCCAAGTATTCAGCTGATGGTTTATGAAGAGATTATAAAACAGGGATTATCTGTTCGTAAAGTTGAAGAAATAGTGCGTTCACTTAATGCGGGTGAAACTGTCGATGAGATTGTTGCTAAAAAAGATAAAAAGAATGCAATGCCTGAAGAGTTTACTCTGTTAAAAAGACATCTTACGAATTTTTTTAGCTCAAAAGTTCAGCTTACGATGAATGAAAAAGGAAAAGGTAAGATCTCAATTCCTTTTGAATCAGAAGAGGATTTAGAGCGATTAATCGCACTTCTTGATAGCAAAAAGTAAAAATCGTAATCCGATTTTTTTGATGTTAATTAATGACATCTTAGGGAGATATGCTTATTTCCTGCTATTTTTGTGCAATTGTATTAAAGCATATCAGTTTGAATATGAGATTATCATTCAAAATTACAATATTTATTCTATCTGTATGGATGGTCGCTTTCCCTTTATCGGCACAAGAGGTATCGGTAGGAGAAAGGACTATATCCGCAGATTCTATCCGAAAGGCGACACAACCTTTAGCAGATTCAATTCGCACCTTGGCTCCACGTTTGGCAGAGATGCAAACCGATACCATTCGTCTTGATAGTGTGAGGGTTCCTAAAAAAATATCTAAGAAAGACGTTAAGCCAATTAAAGAGTACAAGCCTTTTGTGCCTGATCCGACCAAAGCTGTCTGGTATGCGGCTTTATTTCCCGGTTTAGGTCAGGTTTATAATAGAAAGTACTGGAAATTACCTATTGTATACGGGGGATTTGCAGCCACTTTTTATGCTTTAAATTGGAATACGCAGTACTTAAAAGATTACTCGCAGGCATATCTTGATTTTATGGATAATGATCCGAATACAAAAAGCTATGAAGATATTATCCCGCCATCTATGATTAATTCATCAAACAAATCGCAAATTCAAAATATACTCAAGCGCCAGAAAGATATGTTTCGCCGTAACCGCGATTTAAGTATCATTTCGATGTTGGGAGTCTATCTTTTATCTGTTGTTGATGCTTATGTTGATGCTCAGTTGTTTGATTTCGACATAACCCCTGATTTGAGTATGCGTGTAGAACCTACTGTCATTGTTCCTACTCGTCATAATTCTAAGCATGGTGTGGGCATTCAATGGTCTATTAATTTTTAAACGAATGTGAATTCGCTAACTACATCATAGACGTATTATAACTAAACTAAAATATATTATGAGGTATAGATCTATTTTTATACTCTTACTTCTTGGGACTTTTTTAAAGTCTACCCTTTATGCTGTTACTATCCGTCAAGATCAAAATCAGTCTGTTATAGACTCGTTATCCCGATTTGAAAATCCGAATGCAACAGATCTTTTTTTTGCAGGAAAGATGGATAGTATAGAAAATCTGGTTTCAGACTGGATGTATGCCGGGCGTGTCAGATATGATTCAAGTTGCATCTCCCGTAAATCTTATTGTCCTTCACTTCCGGACTCAGTCTATATGTCCCGTCTGGGGAATATTGCAACTCTAATCGAACTGCCTTACAATGAGGTTATAAAGAAATATATCGAGTATTACACTGGTCCGAGACGTCGTATGGTTGAAAAGCTATTAGGGCTTTCTCAGTATTATTTCCCAATGATTGAACAGACATTTGATGCAGCGGGAATTCCTCTGGAATTAAAATATCTTGCTGTTGTTGAATCAGCTCTTAATCCAAGTGCATTATCCAAGCAAGGTGCTTCGGGCTTATGGCAGTTTATGCTGCCAACGGGTAAGCATTACGGACTTGAAATATCTACACTTGTTGATGAACGCAGAAATCCGGTAAAATCAACTCAGGCAGCAGCTAACTACTTGAAGTCTCTCTATAATATATATAAGGACTGGACCCTTGCAATAGCAGCCTATAACTGTGGCCCCGGGAATGTAAATAAAGCTATTCAGCGCACAGGAGGACGTAAAGATTATTGGGCTATTTATTATAATCTACCAAAGGGGACACGTGAATATCTCCCTTTGTTTATTGCTTTGAACTATATCATGAACTATCATTTAGATCACGAAATTTGCCCCTCTGTATGTCCGATAGCATTAGATATGGATACTTTGCGTATTAATAAGACATTGCATTTTAGTCAGGTATCGAAAATAACAGGGATATCTGTTGAAGAACTTCGTGCTTTTAATCCTCAATTTAAACGTGATATTATACCTGGTTCTCAGAAACCATATGTCCTGAGATTGCCAATAACTTCCATGATGCGTTTTATTGCTTTTGAAGATTCGGTACTGAATAATAATATAGCTCAGGAAAGGCAAATGAGAAGCACTGTCCAATTAGGTATTTCTACTGTTACGAAAAGTAATAAAGAGGGTAGTCCTGCTGCCGGCAATTCTCCTGTAACGAAACATACAATTAAAGATGGAGAATCTTTAGGCGTAATTGCTAAGCGCTACAATGTGAAAGTAGAAGATCTTAAGCGTTGGAATAATCTGACTAATGTTAATATACGAGCAGGAAAAACTTTATTGGTACAAGCTCCGGTATCTATATCGGCATCAGCAATGAATGATGACCTCCAATCATCTGATGGTTTATATAAAGAATATAAGATAAAATCAGGGGATTCATTCTGGATTATTGCACGAAATCATAATACGAGCGTTGATAAGATTCTGAATGCAAATAATATGAATAAGTCTAGTAAGATTAAGCCAGGACAGGTCATAAAGATTCCGTTGAGCTAAAGTGAATAACAAAAGCGGCTTGATAAAGGTATTCTTTATCAAGCCGCTTTCATGTTAAAAACATATCACGGCTTTCAAAGTATGTCATATAGCATATTTTTTTGTTTGTTTTTTTGGATCTTAATTATATAATGCCGACCTTTGTATCGGTTTTTTCATAGTATTAGATTTTAAGGTTAATAAAAGATTGAGGTGGGTTGTCGGGATGACAACCTTTTCTTTTTTTATATCGTATCTGTCCTTTTCTACTCCTTTCTATCCCTCTTTTTACAGAACCTTTCAGAAAGATTGCAATAAAAAGAAATGTATTCGGGAATTATCTCAATAATTTTTTATTTTTGCTACCATACATAAAGATTATTACTGAGTGAAACAAAAGATTTTTAATCTGTTAAAGATACTCTTATCCTTAGGATTAGGAGTTTATATATTCTGGTTAGTTTATCGTCGGGCTGATATTGAGCAAATTAAAGAGATTTTATCAGGAGGAGTATCCTATCCGATATTACTTGTGTCAGCAGTAATTGGAGTACTTAGTCACATTGCCCGTGCAAAAAGATGGAAAATGCTTTTACTCCCTTTAGGTGTCAAACCTTCTGTCAAGGAACTGACTTATGCTATATTTGTTAATTATGGAGTAAATATAGTTTTGCCACGTGTTGGAGAGTTCACCCGATGTGGAATGGTTGCAAAGCGATATCATGTAAAATTTACCGAAGTGGTCGGAACACTCGTTTCCGAACGTTTGACGGATGTTCTTACTGTGGGATTTATCGTTTCCCTGGCATTTATAATGCAGATCGGAACATTCATGCGTTTCTTTCGTGAAAATGAAACGATTCTTTCCGGCGTACATGATTTGTTTACATCCGTCTGGTTTTATCTTATTTTGTTACTGATAGCTTTCTTATGCTATGTTTTTTTTAAATCGTATGCACAGATTACACTTGTCAGTAAAACCAAACAGATGCTTCGCAATTTATGGTTAGGGATTTGTTCAATTACGAAGATACCTTCTGTAAAATCGTATTTGTTTTATTCAATCCTAATCTGGTTTTTATATTATGTACAGCTTTATGTTATGATGCAATCTTTTGATTTTATGAAAGATGTATCTCCACTTATCTGTTTTGTCGCATTTGCGATGACTTGTATTGCGGGGATTGTTCCGGTACAGGGTGGAATAGGAGCCTGGCATTTTGCTGTCATAACAACACTGGTCTATTATGGTATCGGGAATATAGAAGCTGCTGCTTTTGCATTTGTCGCACATTTAATGACTATGCTCTTAAATGCCGCAGTTGGTACTTTCGGTTTTATAAAGGCAAGTCAGGAGATCTCAATAGATTTATCTACAAAAACCTCTAAACAAAAATAATTATGGAAATTTCAAATTTACAGCCACGTGCTTTGTGGGAAAATTTCAGTGCTATCTGTAATATTCCTCATCCATCAGGTCATATTGACCAAATTCGTCAGTTTTTGGTAGATTTCGGAAATTCTCTTTCATTAGAGACATTGACCGATGAGGTTGGAAACGTATTAATCCGTAAACCCGCTACTCCGGGTATGGAGAATGCGCCGATTGTTGTACTTCAGGCTCACATGGATATGGTGCCTCAAAAAAACAGCAACGTAGATCATGATTTTGAAAAAGATCCTATTCAAGCTTATGTTGATGGCGAATGGGTGAAAGCGAAAGATACAACTTTAGGTGCTGATAATGGTATCGGTATGGCTGCTATTATGGCTGTACTTCAATCTAAAGAAATTAAACACGGACCGATTGAGGCATTAATCACTGCGGATGAAGAAACAGGGATGTTTGGTGCATTTGGTTTGAAAGAGGGTTTTGTTAAAGGTAAGATCCTAATGAATACTGATTCTGAAGATTGGGGTGAACTATTTGTCGGTTGTGCCGGAGGTGTTGATGTTACAGCATCTATTCAATATAAAGAAGAGAATGAAATACCGGAAGGTGATATAGCTCTTAAAATCAGTGTGACTGGACTAAAAGGAGGGCACTCAGGATGTGATATTCATTTAGGTCGTGCAAATGCTAACAAACTTTTATTCCGTTTCTTGAAGCCTGCTGTAGCTTTACACGAGGCTCGTTTGTCATGGGTTAAAGGAGGAAGTTTACGCAATGCTATCCCACGTGAAGCATTTGCAATTGTAACTATTCCTGCTGAAGCTAAAGATGAATTCATGGAAATGGCTGACGAGTATCAAGCTGATATTCGTGATGATTACAAAGGAGTGGAAGATGGAATTAAATTTGAGGTAGAAGAAGTAGCTCTGCCTAAAACATTGATTCCGGAAGAAATTCAGGATAATATTATCAATGCTGTTGTTGCTGTACCGAATGGCGCTGCACGCTTCCTTGTAGATATGCCGGATGTTGTGGAAACGTCTTCAAATATGGCTATCATCTCTGCTGATAAAGGGATTTTCTCTGTTAAATTCCTTGTTCGTGGATCAAATGATAATTTGAAAATGGACTTAGCTTCGAGTATCGAAAGTACATTCGCGCTGGCAGGTGCAAAAGTTGAGTTTTCAGGGGAGTATCCGGGATGGAATCCTAATATGGACTCTCAAATCCTTCATGTTATGAAAGATGAATACAAAAAACTGTATGGGGTAGAACCAAAAGTAAATGTTATTCATGCGGGATTAGAATGTGGTATTATTGGTGCTGCATGTCCGGGTATGGATATGATCTCTTATGGTCCGACAGTTCGCTTCCCTCACTCTCCGGATGAGAAAGTGAACATCAAAGATGTTGAGCTTTTCTGGGATTATACAAAAGCTATTCTGGAGAATATTAAATAAGAAAATCCATTAGATAATTTTAAAAAAGCACTCTCTTAGGGAGTGCTTTTTTTTGTGCTAATAAAGTTAAAACAAGTACAAATGTAAGCAAAAGTATATGTTTGTGTGTTTATAACTGTATATTTGCAGCAATTTCAAATTTTATATCTATCAAATAACTCTCAAATAATTTTATTGATATCATACACTGTATAATATGATATCAAGAGAGAGAGTATCACTTACATTTTATTCGATTAAAGACCTATTATTATGATTTACTGTGGAATTAATGAATGCACGAAAAGTGTGATATCTATCGAAAATAAATTAGTGCTTGATGTTATTAATTCAGGGATGTATGAAAGCTTTGAATTAGATAACTGGATGTTACTTTTTGTTCTGAATGGACAAACAAAAATTTGTTTAGATCAAGCAAAGTTCATCGAGTTAAAAACATCTCAAATGGTTTTATTACCGGTCAATTCTTTTGTAACTATATCTGCTTTGTCGGATATACAAGTAATCAAATGTTCTTTTTATAATTCTTCGGATTTTAAAATAGGAAACTATATCGAAGGATTAAGTTCTTCTGTTCAAAAGATAGAGGCTGATATACCAGTCCTGTCAATTAACGAACCGATGTCTTTGTTTCTTTCTTTTATTACTGGTTTAGGAGATAGAGGAATAAACTGTCCCGAACTTAACCGTTTGTTAATTGATGAGTTATTTATTTTATTGCGAGCTTATTATTCGGCTAATGATTTAGCCTTGCTTTTTTCAAAGGTAATAGCTCAGTCGTTTGATTTTAAAAGTTTCATCATCAGAAACTATAAAGGTAAAGATATTCAGTCATTGGCCGAAGCGTGTAATATGAGTATTGCAACCTTTAACAGACGTTTTCGTGAAAACTTTGGAGAGTCTGCTTTGCAATGGATAAATAAGCGAAAAGCAGAAACGATCTTCAATGATCTGAGACAAACCCGAAAAAGCCTCATTGAAATTGCTGATGAGCATCAATTCTCTTCAACGTCTTATCTTACAACTTTTTGTAAAAAATATTTCAATAATACACCTGAACAGATCCGGTCATGGAGAAATTGTAAAGTTTCTTTTGGTATATAAGTATAGTAGTATAAAATTGATCGAAATCTGTAAGTTTTTGATCGAAAAACACAAAAGACGAATTCCGAACAACTATTATTTTTGCATTGTAGAAAGATATGAATTGTTGAAAATTAATTAACTGAAAATACTCAAGAAAAAATATTAGATCTGGTTATTTACATCTATCAAAAAACTTTATTCATTTATGAATATGTATTATCACAGAACCGGATTGTTTGAGTATTTACGATCTTCTTATCTCTCAGGGCAGATAAGATTCCTGAATTTAAATTTTATGATTCGTGTTATAATAACACGATAAGAATACATCTATTAAAAAATATTCTTATGCGTACATGTATAAGATTCTTACTTACTCTGCTCTTTACTTTAGCAGTCTTAAATGCTTATGCAGAAAGAAGTGAGAATATTAAACTCACAAGCATTTACTTTAAATTTGATAATGCTCAGGTTGATCCCTCTTACGGATTAAATCACAAAGCATTAAATCAACTACGCAGTTATCTTCAAGATACTCTGATAGATCGTAATCTGCCGGTCCGTATTATTGCATACGCTTCACCGGAAGGTAACAGGGCTTATAATATAGCTTTAGCAGAAAGACGTTTGAATAACCTCAATCATTTCTTAAAAGCTACATTTCCTGAATTCACCCAGTTGGATATTCAGCTGATTAACGGACAACTCAATTGGGGTGGATTAAAGGAAGAGCTGCTTTCCGCCAGTCAGGAGAATAAACTCAATCAGAAGGTTTTAAATATTCTCATACAGAATACATCCGATCAGATGATTGATGAATCTTTACAACAGCAATTGAGTCAGACGGAATATCGGACTTTGGTCCGTAACTATTTCCCTTCATTACGTGTGGGTGAAGTTGAGCTACCTGTCCATAGCAATTTAGGTTTCTATGAAACCCCGTTGAATCTTAATGCATATTCCGATTCCCTTCTTTATGTATCTGCTTTTAATGCTGATGCAGTATCAGTCAGCGATGTATATATTCCACTCAAACGACGGATACAGCCTTTTGCATTAAAAACAAATATGCTCTTCGATTTAGCTTCGGCTTTAAACGTAGAGCTGGAAGTTCCGTTGGCTAAACGATGGAGTATTGCGGGAGAGTGGATGTTTCCCTGGTGGCTGTCAGATTCGCGTCAGCATTGTTTAGAAATCTTAAGTGGGACATTGGAAGGTAAGTTTTGGTTCCCATCTAAAAAGAGTATATCACCTTACAACGATCTGACTGGGTGGTATGCCGGACTCTATGCCGGAGGAGGACTTTACGATATAGAATGGGATAAAGTGGGTTATCAGGGCGAATTTTATCTCGCAGCAGGTATTAGTGCTGGCTATGCTCATAAAATATCACGTACACTTTCATTAGAATATGGGATAGGAATTGGGTTTTTACGTACCAATTATAGAAAGTACAAAGCACAGACAGACGAAAATGGCGACTGGCATTTATATAAACAGAAAAC
>JBOFIZ010000359.1:0-3329 GCA_051650425.1 Bacteroidales bacterium | reverse complement strand
CCCATTTCAAATCATCACCTCTTTCAGCTGTTACACGGATAGCTTTACCGTTTACAACTAGAGATCCGTCTTTTACTTCTACAGTACCGTTAAATCTACCGTGTACTGAATCGTAACGTAGCATATAAGCCATATACTCAACATCGATCAAGTCATTGATAGCAACAACTTCGATGTCATTTCTCTCTTGAGCAGCACGGAAAACCAAACGTCCGATACGGCCAAAACCGTTAATACCTACTTTAATCATTGTTATAAATTTTAAAATGGTTGTTTAAAAAACAGTCGCAAAGTTATACGATTCTGATAAAGAAACAAACAAAATGACGAAAAAACGATCTTGCATTTTACATCTTGTCTTTAGAATATGTATTTTGCTATTTAGAGATAACAATGCATCGAAAACTTTTATATATTTGCCCCAACTTAGAAGCTGTTTAAAAAATTCCAAACAGCTTCTTAATTAAAAAAATATTTTTCTTAAACGTTTTTTCTATGATCATTGATTCATTAAAAAATTCGGGTGCGATCGAATCACTTCATCCACTCTTCAAAAAAGCCTTTGATTATATCAAGTCAACAGACTTTACTCATATACCTGCCGGCAAAATTGAGCTGGACGGAGATAACCTGTTTATCTTTGTTGCTGAAATCAACGGAAAACAACCTGAAGAGGCTAAAATGGAAACTCATATCAAATATCTTGATATACAAGTACCTCTTGCTTCTGAGGAAACCTTCGGATGGACTTCTCTTGATCTGTGTACAGATTGTACAGAAGCTTATTCCGAAGAGAATGATATTGCTTTCTTCGGAAATAAGCCTACAACTTATGTTACGGTTGTTCCCGGACAATTTGCAATCTTCTTTCCTGAAGACGGACATGCTCCGGGCATTGGTAACGGGGCTCTGAGAAAACTGATCGTTAAAGTAAAAGTTTCTATCTAAACGATCTTTTCAGGCACTTAGTATAAAACTTAAAAGAGGGCGGAGCTTTTGCCCTCTTTTTTTAATAACAAACCTTGATAAACCATGCAGATCAAACTCATTCAATCGGATTTCTGGCTCAAACCTTTTCAGCCGGTAATTGAAAAGAGACTTTCTTATTTTCTTAATAAAGAATCTGAACTCACTCAAAACGGACGAATCTCGCTCACTGATTTTGCAACAGGATATCTCTATTACGGACTCCATCGACTACCAAACAAATGGGTTTTGCGGGAATGGGCGCCTAATGCTACACAAGTCTTTCTGATAGGTTCTTTCAATAACTGGGAAGAAAATCCGGAATACAGTTTTCAGCCGGTCGGCAATGGAAACTGGGAATTGATTCTTGATACAGATAAACTTCATCATGAAGATTTCTATAAACTGAAAATCCATTGGAACGGAGGCTCAGGCGAACGAATTCCTGCTTATGCAAAACGTGTAGTACAGGATCCACAAAGCTTCCTTTTTTCCGCTCAGGTATGGGATCCGGAAAAACCCTATCAATTTAAAAGCAAACGTAAAGCTTTAAATAAAACTTTGCTTATTTATGAGTGTCATATTGGTATGGCTCAAGAAGAAGACAAAGTAGGCAGCTACACTGAATTCAAAGATTTAATCTTGCCCCGTATTGCTGCAGAAGGGTATAATGCAATCCAGATCATGGCTATTCAGGAGCATCCTTATTATGGATCTTTCGGTTATCATGTCTCCAATTTCTTTGCCTGCTCGTCCAGATTTGGCACTCCGGATGAATTAAAAGCTCTGATTGATGAAGCTCACCGCCTGGGATTACAAGTTATTATGGATATCGTACACTCTCATTCTGTTAAAAACGAGAATGAAGGACTGGCCAAATTAGATGGATCCATGCATCAGTATTTTCATTCAGACCAGCGCCGGGAACATCCTGCATGGGATTCGTTATGTTTCGATTATGGTCGTAATGAAGTATTGCACTTTCTTTTATCGAATTGTAAATTTTGGCTGGACGAATATCAGTTTGACGGATTCCGCTTTGACGGGGTCACATCCATGCTTTACTACAATCACGGTTTAGGTCAGGCATTCAGCAGCTACGACGATTATTTCAACGATGGAGTTGATATAGATGCTCTGACATATCTGACTCTTGCAAACAAACTTATACATGAGGTACGTTCCGAGTCTATAACGATTGCAGAAGAAATGAGCGGCTATCCCGGCTTAGCTTTTCCTGTGAACGAGGGTGGTGTTGGTTTTGATTTCAGAATGGCTATGGGAATTCCCGATTTCTGGATTAAAACGATTAAAGAGAAAACCGATGAGCAATGGAACGTTTCTTCCATTTTTTACGAATTAACCAATTACCGAAAAGACGAAAAGGTTGTAACCTATGCTGAAAGCCATGATCAGGCTCTGGTAGGTGATAAAACGATTATTTTTCGACTAATGGATGCCGATATGTATTCAGGCATGTCTATTTTCAATCCGCAAAACTTAACGATTGACCGGGGTATTGCATTACATAAAATCATTCGCCTGCTGACTGCTTCAACAACCAACGGAGCATATCTTAATTTTATGGGCAATGAGTTCGGACATCCCGAATGGATTGATTTCCCTCGCGAAGGAAACAACTGGAGCCATCATTACGCAAGAAGACAATGGTCTCTGATGGATGATCCTGATTTGAAATATAAATATCTCGCCCGTTTTGATAAAGATATGATCGAAGTAGTCAAACCAAAAGGGTTTGCAACTTCTGAGATCAAAAAACTCTGGAGCAAAGAGGACGATCAGGTATTAGCATTTCAACGTAAGGATCTGATTTTTATTTTCAACCTTAGCCCTGCAAACTCGTATACCGACTATGGTATTTTAGTTCCGCGCGGGTCATATGACATTGTGCTTGATTCTGATGATGAAAACTTTGGAGGATTCAACCGAATAAACAAAGACAATATTTATTTTACTCATTTCGATCCGCTTTACAAGCGTTATAGAAAAGAGTGGCTGAAGCTATATCTTCCTACACGTACTGCAATTGTATTGAAGAAAAGAAAAGACAAATAAAAAAGAGACTGCAAACGCAGTCTCTTTTTTATTACTATTTCTTACGTATCGGAGTTAGAACAAAGTTAAATTCATAATCCTGATAAGGTAAGCGATATTGCTCTAACGGAAGAGCACCCCAGCTGTCTATCGAACCTAATCCCATTTGTGCTTTATCAAAAGATACGACCGTATATTTTCTCGGAGTCAATTCTCCCGAATGGCGTTGATCTTTTTCTTTACCATCATCCAGGTCATTTTGATCATAATTCAAAGCAGAGGCATAGAACGGAGCATCCGATTGTATT
>JBOFIZ010000358.1:0-3986 GCA_051650425.1 Bacteroidales bacterium | reverse complement strand
ATTGAGAATCCTGATTACCCGTATTTTGAATCTGGTATGCAGCTTTTGTAGCTGAAACCGTTACTAAGTTTTCTGTTTTAAACGTCTGAAATTTTACATAATCAGCCCCTGCTGCTGCTGCTTTCTCAACGAGTTGTTTGGCGATAGCCAAAGATCCGTTATGATTTACGCCGGCTTCGGCTATGATAATTGTTTTATTCATTCGTTTCTTTCTTTTTAGCGGGATTACCGAAGTAAATTCCCGGTTCATTTATTGAATGGGTCACAACACTTCCGGCACCAATGATTACATGATCGGCAATAGAAACCCCCTGAATTACTACAGAGCCGCTTCCGATAAGGCAGCTCTCTCCGATTTCAACGCTTCCGTTGATTCGAGCACCTGTTGCAATATGTGTGTGATTGCCAATTTGTACATCGTGCTCAACCAATGCCATTGAATTGATAATACAATTGCAGCCTATATAAGCATCAACATTGATAACCGCACTGTGATGGACGATGGTTCCGGAACCGATCTGTGCATATTTAGATACAATTGCCTGCGGAGAAATTACCGTAGCCGGAGTCAATCCTTCTTTCAGGATCTGCTCATAGAGATGCTTACGTAGATTTGCTGATTTCAACTGTCCAACAGTAACCAGACATTGCGTATCATGAGGTAAAAGAGCGATATCATCATCTGTCCCATTGATAACATAATTCAGAACAGGCTGATCGAGTACTTCCGGACGATCTAAAATACCAGCTATTTTATAATAGCCAGTTGATTCGATCACATCAATACATGATTTGCAATGACCTCCTCCTCCTATCAACACAATTTTCTGTTTCATAATGCACGAACGCTACTAGGAATATTAACAACTCGATCAGCAAACCAGTATGTGTTTTTCAGATCATCAGACTGGCAATTTTCAAACATTGGAAGCCGGTTCATCAGCTCCCAGACAGGTCTGGTCATTACACCTTCTGCATTGGTTTGTTCAAGAAAACGGGTTTGAGCTTCTTTATCTGGTAGAATTACGGCGTTTAGCCAGTAATTTGAACTACAATCTTTCGGCTCACTGAAGAATTCAATCAATGTATTGTTGAAATGTTTTTTATATGATTCGGCAGTAGCTCTTTTATCTTTTAATATCGCATCCAGTTGCTCCATTTGAGCACAACCCAATGCGGCATTAATATTAGGCATCCGGTAATTGTAGCCGATATGATCGTGTACAAATTCCCACGCATGGGGAACTTTCGCCTGTGTTGTCAGATGTTTGGCATATTTTCCAAGTTCCTCATCATTGAACAGAAGCATTCCACCTCCACCGGTCGTAATCGTTTTATTGCCGTTGAAGCTTAAAACCCCGATTTTACCAAAAGTACCGGTATGTTTTCCTTTGTAAAAACTACCCAGACTTTCAGCAGCATCTTCAATTAATTCCAAATTCCATTTTTTACATACATCAACCATTTCATCCAGATGGATAGGATGACCGAAAGTATGCATGGGAACGACTGCTTTAATTCGTCGTCCCGTCTTTTTATTGAAACACTCATTGTTTCGTATCTCCGCATGGCTTGTTAACCAGTTATCAACAGCCTTCGGCGATAGACCCATTGTGTCTTTATCTACATCGATGAATACAGGATGCGCACCACAATAAGATATCGCATTAGCCGTTGCAATAAAGGTAAGTGCCTGTGTTATAATTTCATCATTTCGTTCTACTCCGGCTAAAGTCAAAGCAAGATGGAGAGCATTTGTACCATTGACGCAAACAACAGCTTTTGCTGCACCCGTATAGGCAGCCACTAACTCTTCGAACTTATCAACAAACTTGCCAACACTGGAAACGAAGGTTGAATCGATGCATTCATTCAGATAAACCTTTTCATTTCCTCCGAAAAAAGGAGCATGTAAAGGAATGAATTCTTCTGAATGAAACAGATCACGTATAAAAGATATTTCTGAACTATACATAGGTAATTACATTTTGGAGTCTAACGATTTTCCTTTTTCGATATGATCAAAATTTACTAAAAATTCCTTCATTGCTGCTACTATATCAGCTTTTGTTGCTTCAGACGATTCGAAGATATTCTCCAGGTTACTGAATAACCGGTCAATCTCTTTCATCGCTTTCGGTTTCATATTAACAACAACTCCGAGGGCTTTATACTCATGCAGATTCACTTCTTCTGAGGGCGTGAAAAATTCTTCGTAAGGTTTTTCTCCTGAAGTATCACTTGATGAAAGTATGATCGGGTAATTTTTATTACCACTCTTCAGGTCTTTTGCTGCAAGCAACGCCTCTTCTTCAGAAGAGCAGATCAAAGGATTATATCCGTATTCTTTAAGCAGATTAATGCCGATTTCGCCAAAAGACATCTCTTGTTCTTTCTGTAGTTTCGGAAAATAGATCTGTCCGCTTTTACCTAAAATACAGGCAAGCAAACAAATTTGGCCACTCTCTTCAGGCGAAACAAAGTAGCGCTTAATGTCGGAAGGAGCTGACAGAGGTTGCTGCTTATTTAGTCTCTCCAGAAAAGCAGCAGGAAGTGAGCCGTTAGAAAAAGCTACATTCGCAAAACGGGCCGTTGTAATCGGATAAAGTTGCGAGTAAGCCATGATCATTTCTTCCATGATTTTCTTACTACCCCCCATTATATTAACCGGATTGGCAGCCTTGTCTGTCGATACACAGAAAAAATGCTGTGGCGGATAATTTACCATCAGATCCAACAATTTGCGTGCTCTGATAACATTGTTTTCCAATAAAGCCTCCACAGAATATCTGTCTTTCTCGCTGCGAACATGTTTGTGAGCAGAGAAATTTGCAACAATATCAAAACCGCCTCTTTCAATAAACATTTTAGTAAAAACCGGATCAGCATAGCTCATCGGGTAAGTAATAAAATCTTCCGGCACAAATAATCCCGCATCACTTCGTAAATCACGGGTCAATTCTGCCAGACCATTTTCATTGATATCTACAACCACAAGACTCTTGGGTTCAAAAGGTAGCAATGCGCGGATATAGGAGCTGCCTATTGTTCCCGCACCACCGATAACTAATACATCTTTTCCTTTTATAGCTTGACTTAAAGCTTGTCTGTTATTAAGAATATCTTCTGTAAACATGCTGTTCGCACGCTTTGTAACGTATTTTGCAATAAACTGATCTAATTGGAACATATCGATTATAAGTTTTTATTCAATGCATATCTTTCGAAGGCATCGATAAATGAGCCGGGTGTTGTATTGTATATTTTCAATCCCCAACGTTTAGAGACTGCTTCAATTTCCCGATACATTTTAAATATAATATATTGATGATAAAGGATCTGATAAAGGGGATAAGAAGCATATTGCGTCTGATCTGTTTTATTTGTCTTTCCGTTATCATAGAAATGTGTGAAATTCATAATTACCCGATTGTCATCCGAAATTCCTATATCATGAATCCATGAATGCTCGGCTCCTGACAAATAGATTTGGCTGAATTCCATACGGAGGGCAACCATCAGTGCAGGAATGAGTACATTATGCGGACGGGGTACGCCTAACCCTTTGCGAAAAGCCCAGTCACAGAACCAATCCGGACCTTCGATCGGAATTGTATTATGCGGATAAACGCGAATATGCTTATTTTTCCTTATCACCTTTTGCCAGTGAGAGCTTTTAAAAGCATCTGCAGGCATAAATAGAATCAGATCCCAATCGGTTTTGTTCGTTAAGGCATGAAACAATTTTTCTTCTTTATCCTTATGTAACCAGAAAACCGGATCAGCAACCAGATAGTAATTGGGTTTTACTACCTCGAAATAACTCGAACAAGCACTGAAATTAACCATTAAGCGGGATTTATCGACCCAAAAATCAGTTTGGTTTTCAATCATGTCTTTAAAAGACGGGCCATTACCAAAAATAATAATTGAGTTACTGCCTTTTTGCTTTCCTGGTGTCGGAATATTCTTTTTTCCAAGGAAAA
>JBOFIZ010000357.1:0-3879 GCA_051650425.1 Bacteroidales bacterium | reverse complement strand
CAATAATAGGCATATTTTACAAAAGAGCAGATTGATTTGAGAAAAAAATAGTCTTTTGACTTCTTTCATAGAAAATTTGTATCTTGCATCGATTATAAAATGAAAAGAGATTAAGAAATAGTTTTACCAAAATATATGGAAAACAAAAACAGACGACGTATAGCCTTAGTTTTAGCGAGCGGGGGTGCAAGGGGAATCGCGCATATTGGTGTGATTCGCGAATTAGAAAAACAGGGATATGAGATTTCTTCGGTTGCCGGTACCTCAATGGGTTCTGTAGTAGGAGGGATTTATGCAATGGGAGGACTGGATACTTTTACCGATTTTATGTGTAATCTGACACAGGATGAAATGTATAAGCTGATGGATTTTACGTTGACTTCGCATGGATTTCTTAAAGCAGAAAGAATATTTAAGAAAATCGAATCATTGATTCCTGATCAGAATATTGAAAATTTACGAATTCCTTTTGCGGCTGTGGCTGCTGATTTGAAGGACCGGAAAGAAGTTATTTTTACACAGGGAAGTGTATTCAAAGCAATGCGTGCATCAATAGCTATTCCGGCTGTTGTAACCTCGGTTGTTGAAAACGATAAGATATTGGTGGACGGTGGTATATTAAATCCGTTGCCTTTGAATCATGTCAAAAGGCATGAAGATGATTTGCTGGTAGCCGTAAATCTATATGATGATATGTCATCTGCGCAAAAAAGAGTTGTAGATACAGAGGAGGAGTTAGCTGAATTTCAACAAGCGGAAGGTTATCTGAGTAAAATCTATGAGGGATATCAATCGGTGAGAAACAGTATCGGATTGCGGAAGAGCAGAATCTCGCGTAAGCAAAAGAAGAAATTAGATATGGGCTATATTTCGATGCTGAATATAACAACTACTATGATGTCTCAGCGGATAGCAGCCATGTCAATAGAGATTGAAAAGCCGGATGTAATTATTAATATTCCATGTAGTGAGATCGGAACTTTTGATTTCTTTAAATCAAAAGAATTGATAGAGCTGGGTAAAGAAACAACGAAAAAAGTTCTGACGGACTTAAATAAATAGAGATTTATACGCAACGACAGAAATAGGCATAAGCCTGATTAATCTAAAAGAATCGCCGAAGAAAGATATACAGCAGTAGTCTTTCTTCGGCGATTCTTTATTTGTTGGCAAAGTAATACCAGTAACTATCACTGTATTTTTGCTTCAGAGCCAGACGTCCAATCTCTTTTTGATCAAGGAGTGAGACAAAGTCATTGAATTGCTGAATATAATTATCGGGAATAACGAATTTCTCTTTAATCTTAAACGCGGGTTTTTGCGAATGAATAAACAGCAGTGCTTCGAGATAGTGACGAGGCAGAACTTCACCCTCTTTTACGGGGTAATATTTCATCATCATCCAGAATTTATTTAAATCACGATTAAGGAGCAATCCGCACATCAGATAATCTAAAGCTATTTTGTTGTTTCGGTCAGCATCGACCAAACGGGCTAAATCCGAAAGGAGCGGTCGGGCTCCGATGAAAAAATTGGCTGATGAGTCGATTTGCAAAGTGGTACTGTCTCTTTCTAATTGAACAGACTTGTAAAATGTCGAATGAGAAAGCAGGTGATTGTAACGTTCTGCAATTTGAGTCTTTCCGATAGAGGTGTACCAATCACGGAGCTGATTAGCCGTGAGAAAGCTGATCCCTTTATCCGAAGCAATGGCATTTTGAAAAGCCTGATGAATGGCTTCATTCTTCACGCCCAAACTATTATAGAATACTGCATGAAAGAAGCTACAAGGCTGATTCAGACATTGCTGATAGTAGAAATCATTTTCAGATTTAAAGGGATAGGCGAATAATTTTTCGCCCAGAAGATTTTGCTCGTTCAGTGCTAAGGCCAGATAGCGTAATTGTTTCGGATCTTCCTTCAGGCGTGTGTTATCAAAGTTTTCAACGATATAATCCCAGTCGGCATTTACCAATGCTTGCTCCATCCGGTAGTCTTTTTCAGGACACCGGGCTTTAGCAATGAAGATCCATATAAAGAAGAATGCCAGCGGGGCGATGTAAATTGAGAGACGTGCAGGAAGAGTCTTCAGCTCAATTTGTTTAAAACCGAGGATACGCGTTCCGACAATAGCTCCCAGAAGCATGAACAATAAATCTTTCAACTGGGGTTGTAGTCCCGGAATTGAAAAACGATCGGCATAAGGCAGCTCCGGAATAAAAGTGTGGAGTGTTAAGGGTATTAACACGGCGATGACAGTGAAAGTAACGACTGTAATGCGTGCATAAAACTTTCCGCTTTTTTGCCATTCAATGAAGCATAGCAATACGAACAGCAATATGGTCAATAGCGGAGGAAACAAAGAATAGGCTGCCAATATATAAACCAGAATGGCGGTGATACGCAGAAAATGATTATTCAGTATGGCGTAAATGGCCAGCAGTGAAGACAGAATAACTAATTGTAATCCGGTTTGCAAGGACAGGCCTTGTACAAAAAGTCCGGCAAAAAGATAGCCTGAGAGAAATGGCATCCAGGCATTCATGCTACGCATTTTTGCAGGTAAGGATATTATTTGAGTCCGGATAAAAAGAGTCGGAATAATTCCCATGATCAGTGCTCCTGCAAGTTTGATCTTGAAAAACTGAGCGATAAAACTGCTCAATATAATTGTAAGACCTTGCGGAGAGGTCAGGTATGTTTGTAAAAAATCAGATGAAAGACTGAAGAAGTCGTTAGCTTCGATCTCCCAGAGGCTTCCCGGCAGAAAGATATACCAGAAAAGAGTGAGAAGAACGAAAAAAAGTGCGAGATATAGATTTTGTAATTTCATAATGCTCCGGATCAGAATAAGTTTTCAATCGTTTTCGTGTTAATTTCTATTTGCCCGTTTGTAAATTCCGGAATGTTATATGACTTCATTCGTTCGAAATTAGAATTCGGATTGTATTGAGGCAGCGCAAAAGGTTTTCCCCAGACTCCATTTTCATCGCAATGAGCTAAATAAAGATGGGTGTAAAGTCCGTCTGCCCGACGACTGCTGAAAACAATCCATCTCCCGTTTGACGACCATGAATGGTAACTTTCACTTTCGGGACTGTTCAGGATATTTGTATCCATAATCGTACGATCAGCCAGATTAATCATTCTTAGTTCAGCCTCTTTGTGCCAAATAGGAAAGGTGGCAAAGTTTGATTCGGTGAATAATAAATAGTTTCCATCAGGAGACAGGCGAGGAAACGATGCGCTCTTTTTATGAAGGTCACCATTATATAATGTGTCTACTTTCGTATCGAAGGTTCCGGTCTGGCTATTGAACCCGACAGCATATATTGAATACCATAAAGAGTCTTTCTGCATCGGCATATCTTTTTTCGCAGCAGAACAGAAATAAAGCTTATCTCCTTTAGGAGACCAGGCCGGAAATGTTTCAAGTTGCTGAGGTGAACTGAAACGCTTATCGCTGGTAACCTGCTTTTTAGTTACGTCATACAAAATTAGATCTGATTCGAGATCATATACCTCAATCGGCTGATTGCCGTAAGCATGGAAAGCCTGGCGTGTCGTATTCGATGAGAATATAATATATTTGCCTGAAGGGTGCCACATCGGGTAGGTTCCGCTTTTTTGGGGTCCTGATTCTTCGAGGCGAATAACTTCCGGCTGATTATCTTGTACAATAACTGTTCCGTTTTTGCTTCCACGGACATGCAGCATTAAATCCTTTGCTGAATAGTCCCGGAATGAATGACAGTTAATACACCCATTATCCAGTAACCGATTCGTGAAGACGCAGGTTTCATCGAAGGATGTCAGATCGCGTTGTCTTATTTCTATCTGATTCCATCCCTCATATCCGGGTTCGATAAGCCGGTAAAC
>JBOFIZ010000356.1:0-12199 GCA_051650425.1 Bacteroidales bacterium | reverse complement strand
CGAAGAGCTTTAGTAGCTTTTTTTCCTAAATCGTGACGTCCAACGCCAGAAAGTGAAAATGATTTCATTTGATAAAAATTTAATGTGTTACTCAAAATTAAGTGCTTCCTTAATTTCCCATCACACGAGAGGGTATATTTAAAAAGCGAGGCAAAGATACTTTATTTTTCTTTGCTGACAAAATTAGCTATTAACTTTTTAGGAGTTCTTACTTACAAATATGGCCGAGCATGTGTATTTGATGTGATCAAAGAGAATACTCCATTATATAATCATTCATGAAGTAGCCTTCACCAATGGGGTTGTCACGTTCTTCAGCAATTTTGAACCCATAATTAAGATAGAAGTGTTTAGCCTCATTATAACGATTGACATATAGACGTATAACTGATGCCTTGAAGTCTTGTGCTATATAGATGATTTGATTCATAACACGTTTTCCTAAACCTTGTCCTTGTAAACCGGGCAGAAGATACAGTTTCTGGATAATCAAAAGAGCTTTGTCCGACTTATATTCAATTGCAAAATATCCGACAGGAATATTTTGCAATTGAATCAGGTAAAAGATTTGATTTTTACTATCAAATTCACTTCGCAGTGTTTCGGGATGATACATCATATGCATCATGTAGTCTATCTGATTCTGCGATAGAATAGGCTTATATGTATGAGGAAAAATTTCTAATGCCAGATTCCGAAGGATAATCAGATCTTCATTATTGGTAATTTGCTTTATATTCATCATAAGTTCAGGTAATTACTGTCTTATATGCAAAGGTAATATTCGTTAGAATAATAGAAGTGCAATGCTTTAAATAATTAGAGCTGAAATGGATAAACATCTCAGCTCTAATTTTAAATTTTTATTCGGAAGTCATCGTCTTTTGTTCCAATATATAACGGAATATCACACCATTCAAGATCTAATTCCTTAGCTTTTAATTTAGCAAGGTGTATTAGCTTATAGGCTTTAGCACGAATTAATTGTTCTGCCCAGTCATGAGCATCAATTAATTCGTCAGTCAGCCGATTACGATCACGTAAAATATTATAGATTTCGAAAATTTCTTCTTCATCTTCACATCCCAATAGGGGATAAACTTCCTCATTCTCAATTTCCGGATCGTAATAATCCAGCCATTCAGTATTTTCTAAACCGCCATCACGTAAATAGGCAAATATATCAAAATGCCATGTGTCAGTTTCGGAAGAGAAATCAGTCATTTCAATAGATAATACATTGAATTTATTATCATCGTTGATCTCTATGAAATACTCTTCAACCCAATATGCTAAACTCTCTGCCTGAGAGTCAAAATTTATATAAAGAGCTGTGTCAAACTTACGATTAGAGCATTTCTGAAGCTCTTCTGAAGCTTCTTTGATAGCTGTATCAAAATCAGCTTGCTCAAGATAGAAATTTATTTTTTCAGCAAAATCAATATCCATATTCTTAGTGGTTTGTAATTTCTAATGTATAGTTAACAATAGAAGCTCATAAAGAGTTTTTAGCGAGAGCCTGCAATAGCAGTATAGAAATTCTCTTTAACAAAATATTTTACAGCTAACTCGCGTATTTCCTCCGATGTAATATTTTTAATTACCTTGATTTGCTTTTGATAATAATCATCAGCTAACTTATTTGCTGTTAATGATATTTGGGCGTCTGCCTGCGCGAATGGGCCGTCAAACATACGTGCCATTTCGCCCATTAAATAGCTTTTTACTGTCAATAACTCTTCAGAGCTTACTAACTCGTTTTTTAAACGGTCCATTTCTTTGAATATTTCATCAATGACTGCATCACGATAAATATTAGCTGTTTGCGTAGAGATGACCATATGAGCACCGTATTTATTGGCAGAAGTCGACGATCCTATGCCATAGGTATATCCTTTTTCTTCACGTATATTTTCCATTAAGCGACTTCCAAAATAACCTCCATAGATAGTATTCAGTACACGAAAGCCGTTATAATCAGGGTGTTCACGATTAATAGAAGGCATAGCAATACGTAAAGCGCATTGCTGTGTGTCATCTTTTTCTATGAAAATTTCGTGATCTGTTGCCGGGTTAGCAAGTGTATCTTTGGTTGCGAAATTAAGTTCGTTATTGCCCCAATTTGCAGAACCAAATCGGTTTTCAACTTCATTTAATATATCATCAGTGACCTTACCTGTTATGAGTATCGTACAATTTGATGATTTATAAGCGCGTTTGTAGAAGTCCTTTATGTCATCTAATTTAATGTGATTGAAGGTTTCTAAGGTTGCATGCGCACCATACGGATGATTCAGGCCATATAGTTGTTCCATTGATGCGTGAAGAGCCAACACTTGAACTTTATTCATTTCGACCATATATTGCTCTCTTTGTCTATTGCAATGTATGCCAAATTCTTTTTCCGGAAACGATGGAGATTTAATCATTTCCTCAATAATCGGAATAACTTGATTGAAGTGTTTATTTAACGTGTAAACAGTTAAGTAGGAATTATGCTGAGTGACTGAAGGTTGTATCCAAGCACCAAAGTAATCTAGTTTCTCCGCAATTTCAGCTGATGTGTAACTTTGAGTACCTTCTTTTAATAAGGTGTTGGAAAAGATCGCTGAAAGAGGTGCTGTTTGATCCCATTTACCAGATTGAAACATGAAATCCAGTCTTGTAACCTCTTTATCGCATTTGTCTATTGCATATAATTCGATCCCGTTTGGCAGGATGGCAGGTTTAATCGGATTAAATTCGACATTTTGCAATAGTTCTATATGAGGGCATTCTGTTCTATTTAAAGATGATTGCATATGCTTATAACTTTATTAGATTGTGATGAGTGCAAAGTTATTCCTTTTTTTTGATATCAAAGGATATTTGGGATAGAGTAGTGATAAATCAAAATAACAAAGTAATAACTAGCTTCTTAAATATAATACAATCCAAGCGAAAAAAATATTTTTATGAGTTATTATGAAATAGAATGCGAAAAATGCAATCTCAAGTTTGCAAAATAGACATTTTTATATACATTTGCCACGTTAACGAGATTTTAAGAAAATAGCGTGGATTCATTTATTAGAACACATAGATATTTGGTTGAGCATATCTCATCACCTGTTAAAAGAGAATTGATGAATGAAATCAATTGGAGTAACAGACTGATAGGTATAAAAGGTACACGAGGTGTAGGCAAAACAACCTTTTTGCTCCAATATGCAAAAGATTATTTTGGGGCAAATGATAAGTCGTGTCTCTACATTAACATGAATAATCTTTACTTTACGAACAGAACTCTGGAAGATTTCGCAGAAGAGTTCTATAAGCGCGGAGGTAAAACATTATTGATTGATCAGATATTTAAATATCCTGATTGGTCTAATGCACTACGTCATTGCTATGATAATATTCCTGAGCTAAAGATCGTTTTTGCAGGGTCATCGGCCATGAGATTGAAAGAGGAAAATCCGATACTATCCGGTATTGTTGATTCATATTATCTAAGAGGATTCTCATTTAGAGAATTCTTAAATCTTATGAGCGGAGAAAATTTTCCTCATTATACATTGGAGCAAATTCTCAGTAATCATGTTGAGATAGCTACAGAAATCTGTAGTAGAGTAAAACCTTTAGCATATCTGCCTGATTATATTCATCATGGGTTTTATCCATTTTTTCTGGAACAAAGAAATTTTTCAGAGAATTTACTTAAGACTATAAATATGATGATTGAGGGAGATATATTCTTTTTGAAAGAAATAGAAGTTTCGTATTATCATAAAATACGAAAACTGTTATATTTGCTTTCGAACAGTACCTCTACTGCTGTGAATGTAAGTCAATTGAGTAATGAGATTAAAACCTCGAGGGCTACGGTTATGAATTATATCAAGTATCTTCAGGATGCAAGATTAATTAATCTCTTATATACAAAAGGAGATTCATATCCTAAAAAGCCATCTCAGATTTATTTGCATAATACGAATATTATGTATCCGTTGCAAATGAATCAAGTGGATGATCAGACTATCAGAGAGACATTTTTTTATAATGCATTATATAAAGAGCATGAGATTCATGTGGGTGAAAAAAGTGCTCAATTCTTAGTGAACGAAAAATATAACTTCAGAATTGAGGGCGAAAATATCCGGGGAAGAATCAATAGTGACTTTTATTATGCACGTGACTTAATTGAAGTAGGGGAAGATAACATAATTCCTCTGTGGCTTTTTGGTTTTTTATATTAGAAAGATAGCAGAATCAGTTATTTGATTCGTTATATATAGATAAGACTAAACGTATGTTTTAATTTATAGTTAGAATTATGACTAAACAAAAGAAGTTTTTGACCTGTGATGGTAATCAGGCTGCTGCACATATTTCATATATGTTCAGTGAAGTAGCTGCGATTTATCCTATCACTCCATCTTCAACAATGGCTGAATATGTTGACGAATGGGCTGCTGCCGGAAGAAAAAATATCTTCGGAGAAACTGTAAAAGTAGAAGAAATGCAATCAGAAGCGGGTGCTGCAGGTGCAGTTCACGGATCTCTTCAAGCAGGTGCATTAACTACTACTTATACTGCATCTCAAGGTTTATTGTTGATGATCCCGAATATGTACAAAATGGCAGGTGAATTGCTACCAAGTGTTATTCACGTATCTGCTCGTGCATTGGCATCACATGCATTATCAATTTTTGGTGACCATCAAGATGTTATGGCTGCACGCCAGACAGGTTACGCTTTCTTAGCAACAGGTTCTGTACAAGAAGTTATGGACTTAGCTGGTGTAGCTCACTTTGCTGCATTAGAAGGAAGAGTGCCATTTGTACACTTCTTCGATGGATTCCGTACATCTCACGAGATCCAAAAAGTAGAAATGTTGGAGCAAGAAGATCTTGAACCGTTATTTGATCGTGAAGCTTTAGATGCATTCCGTAAACGTGCAATTAATCCTGAAAATCCGGTTGCCCGTGGTATGGCTCAGAATCCGGATGTTTACTTCCAGGCTCGTGAAGCATGTAATCCATATTATGATGCAGTTCCTGCAATCGTTGAAAAATATATGGAGAAAATTTCAGCTATTACTGGTCGCAAATATGGTTTGTTTGACTATTATGGTGCTGAAGATGCAGAAAACGTGATTATCGCAATGGGTTCTGTAACAGAAGCTGCCCGCGAAGCTATCGATGTTTTACAAGCTGAAGGCAAAAAAATAGGTTTGCTGTCAGTTCATTTATATCGTCCATTCTCAGCGAAACATTTCTTGGCTGCTATGCCGTCAAGTGTAAAACGTATTGCTGTTTTGGATAGAACAAAAGAACCAGGTGCAACTGGAGAACCTTTGTATTTGGATGTTAAAGATGTGTACTATGGAAAACCTAATGCTCCTGTTATTGTAGGTGGTCGTTATGGTCTTTCTTCAAAAGATACAACACCTGCTCAAATCGTTTCTGTATACGAAAATCTTGAATTACCAGAACCTAAAAATGGCTTCACTATCGGTATCGTTGATGACGTTACGTTCACTTCTCTTCCACAAAAAGAAGAATTATTGCTAGCTGATGGTACTTTCGAAGCTAAATTCTATGGATTAGGTGCTGATGGTACTGTAGGTGCGAACAAAAACTCTATTAAAATCATTGGAGATAATACTGATAAATATTGTCAGGCTTATTTCTCTTATGACTCTAAAAAATCGGGTGGTTTCACTTGTTCTCACTTGCGTTTTGGTGATAAACCAATTCGTTCAACATACTTAGTAAATACTCCTGACTTTGTAGCTTGCCACGTTCCTGCTTATTTACGTCTTTATGATGTAACAAGAGGTTTGAAAAAGAATGGTACATTCCTTTTGAACTCTATGTGGGATGCTGAGGAAACAAAAAAACATCTACCTGATAATGTTAAAGCTTATCTAGCTAAAAATAATATCAGTGTTTATATTATCAACGCTACTCAGATTGCTCAGGAAATTGGATTAGGTAATCGTACTAATACGATTCTTCAATCTGCATTCTTCAAAATCACAGGGGTAATTCCTTACGATTTGGCTGTTGAGCAAATGAAAAAAGCGATTGTTAAATCTTATGGTAAAAAAGGAGAGAATATTGTTAACATGAACTTCGCGGCAGTTGAACGTGGTGGTGATGTTACTAAATTAGATATTCCTGCTGAATGGGCTACAATCGAAGCGAAATTCCAACTAGAACACACGCCTGCTCCTGACTTTGTACAAAACGTTGTTCGTCCTATCAATGCTCAAATTGGTGATGATCTTCCGGTTTCTGCATTCAAAGGTCGCGAAGATGGTACATGGGAGCAAGGTACTGCTGCTTACGATAAACGTGGTGTTGCTGCTATGGTTCCTGTTTGGAAACCGGAAAATTGTATTCAGTGTAACAAGTGTGCATACGTTTGTCCTCACGCTGCAATTCGTCCGTTTGTTCTTGATAAAGACGAACAAGCTAAAAATCCGGAAATGCAAACAATTAAAGCAGTTGGTAAACAATTTGCTGATATGACATTCCGTATTCAGGTTGACGTATTAGACTGTATGGGTTGCGGAAACTGTCCGGATGTTTGTCCAGGTAACAAAAACGGTAAAGCTCTTGAAATGGTTTCAATTGAACAAGAGCTACCAAATCAGGCAAACTGGGATTTCTGTGTTAGTGAAGTTAAATCAAAACAACATTTGGTTGACGTTAAGGCTAATGTTAAAAACTCACAGTTCGCAACTCCATTGTTTGAATTCTCTGGTGCATGTTCCGGTTGTGGAGAAACTCCATACGTGAAATTAATTTCTCAATTATTTGGTGATCGCCAAATGGTTGCTAATGCAACAGGATGTACATCAATTTACTCTGGATCAGCTCCATCAACTCCTTATACTAAAAACGAACAAGGTCGCGGTCCTGCATGGGCAAACTCTTTATTTGAAGATAATGCTGAGTTTGGTTTAGGTATGACTTTTGCAGTTGAAAAAATGCGTGACCGTGTTGAGCGTTTAATGAAACAAGGTTTAACTTGTGACTGCTGCTCTGACGAGTTAAAAGCATTGTTTACAGAGTGGATTGAGAACCGTGAAAATGCAGATAAAACTGTAGAGTTAGAAGCGAAAATTACTCCATTAGTAAATGCATGTACTTGCGATATCTGTAAAGAATTGTCAGGTTTAACTCAATATATCATCAAAAAATCTCAATGGATTATTGGTGGTGACGGTTGGGCTTATGATATCGGATATGGTGGATTAGATCACGTATTGGCATCTGGTAAGAATGTAAATATTTTAGTAGTAGATACTGAAGTTTACTCTAATACAGGTGGTCAGTCTTCAAAATCAACACCAGTCGGAGCTATCGCTAAATTTGCAGCAGCAGGTAAGCGTATCCGTAAAAAAGATCTTGGATTGATGGCAACAACATATGGATATGTGTATGTAGCACAAATTGATATGGGTGGTGATCAAGCTCAAACATTGAAAGCTATTCGTGAAGCAGAAGCTTATGATGGACCTTCATTAATCATTGCATATTCACCTTGTATTGCTCACGGTTTACGTGTAGGTATGGGTAAATCTCAGGCTGAAGGTGGTGCTGCTCTGGATTGTGGTTACTGGCACTTGTGGCGTTATAATCCAGAATTAGAAACTGAAGGTAAAAATCCATTTATCTTGGATTCAAAAGAGCCTAAATGGGATAAATTCCAGGATTTCCTTAAAGGTGAAGTACGTTATTCAGCATTGTTGAAACAATTCCCTGAAGAGGCTAATGAATTATTCAAAGCTGCTGAAGAAAATGCAAAATGGAGATATAACACTTATAGACGTTTGGCTGCTGCATCATTTGATGCTCCTGAGTCAGCTGAATAATAGTTGTATTTTATCATATAGAGAAGAGATTGTCCTTGATGGGCAATCTCTTTTTTTATATGTCGATAGATGAATTAAATGGGAAACAAAAGAGTAGGGTAGTTGTTTATACTATGTATGAATTTAATTATTAAAAGTAAAATATACCAAGATGAAAAATGAAATTATACAATTAGCAAACACACTATTAAAACAATCAGAGAGTCCATTGTTTGTTTTCTCAATGACAAAGGTAGCTGTTCTTCCGATCGTTGAAGAAATGGATCGATTGGTAAGGCTGAGAGAACAGTTCATACTCTCAGGAAATCAATTAAAATTAGCGAATGTTTTACCTGATGTTTTTCTTTCAAATATTCTATTGATAGATTCTTCAATGCACAAGATACTCGCTGAAATGATTATTATATCCATGCGCGATGGAATAATATCCTTTAATGAATTGGCTAAAACATTAGAAAAGGAAAATCCACTTAAACTTGATCAATCTTTTGGTCAAAGCTATTATATAAATAAGGTAAGATTATTTTTATTGGCTTTAGCAAGTGGTATGCGAACAAATGAAGTATGGTTAGGTATACCAAAAAATGAAATTACTAAATATGAAATAAATGACAGGGGGAAATTGATGAGTTTCACAATATCGCAATTACAACTGTTAGGTGATTATTTGATGAATCACTCATTTATGGATTGTAAAATAGAAGAGCAAGAAGATAACTTATTGAAAATAAGAATGGGAGTGAATTTAAGACCTTGCTTAGAAGATAACAGACCTGATAGTTATGATGAAGATTTTGATGAAGAATTGGGCTTGGATAACAGGAATGTCTGACCATTGATAAATAAAAAAGAGGTAGGAGCTGTAATAAGTTCCTACCTCTTTTTTATATTAATTACCAGGGATAAAATCTTCTATTTCTTCAAAAAAGCTCGAAAAATTAATACCAGCTGTAATTAATTTAGTTCTGAATTTTAGAACTATATAATCAGGGTCAGTCATCCCTAATGGAAAGTATTTTTCCAATGCAGGAGTCCATAGATCATTTTTTGTTTTTTGATCTTCTAAAATATCTATTTCGCCGATCAGTGTAACATAATTAGTATTTTGCGAAAAAAGAAGTCCGACACGCGGTTGCTTCTGCAATTGAATATATTTTTGAGAACTTTTGCTAGTTACAAGCCATATATGTTCCATATCGTCATAACGAATTAAAGCCATCATAATAATTCTTGGATAGCCATCTTCATTAATAACCGAAAGATTGCAATATTTAGAAAAGCGAATCAAATCAATAACTTGTTTTTTATCTATTTGCATAGTATCATAATATTATATTCAACATTTATAGATAAAACAAAGATGACACAGAATGGTTGAGTGAAAACAGGGGTGGAGCTAAAGCTATTTAACTCGTTTAGGGTTTTTCGCAATAAAATCTTTCCAACTATTATAACTTTTGTCCTGAACAGGTCTGTTTGATTGATAAAAATGACATAAAGCAGCTGCTAAACCATCAGTTGCATCCAGCTCTGGAAGCATATTCTCTTGAGGAATTTTTAATATTTTCTGCAACATTCCTGCAACTTGCTCTTTTGCCGCTTGTCCATTTCCGGTAATAGACATTTTGATCTTTAAAGGAGCATATTCAAAAATAGGTATATCACGAGATAACGCTGCAGACATTGCAACTCCTTGAGCACGACCTAGTTTGAGCATAGACTGAACATTCTTCCCGAAAAATGGAGCCTCAATAGCAAGTTCATCCGGATGGAATTCATCTATTAAGGAAACAACTCTGTCAAAAATACGTTTTAGTTTTATATAATGATCGGGGAGCTTACTCAAATGAATAACCCCCATAGTGATAACCTCAGGTTTATTATTCTTAACCCTAAGTATTCCATACCCCATAACAGTTGTACCAGGGTCAATTCCTAAAATTATACGCTCACTCATTTATAAGGAATAATCTTTTTATTATTAATATTTAAATGATTATTGATTAGAGTTTTAAGATGTTTATTATCATCTTTATGTATACTACTATTTAGATAATCATTACTATTCTAAAGTTCAATATTCTCTAATAGAGTCGTAAAACCTAATAGCTTATTTCCATATTTTTTGGTCAGTGAAGAATAAATTTCAGCACCTGCTTGTTTATACCAAGTATTTAAATCATCAATTGAATCCACTTCAAATTGAAGAGAATAGCTATTATTATTTGGATCATCGGTCAATACTTTAACGAATCTGGGATTCTTAAGATGCTGAGTCTTAAGCAAAGATGGGATCAAAGAATCTTTGATCCAATTAATAGCTTCATCGTGAACAGATGGATCAACTTGATAGGTTGTATTGTATATAATCATAACATTATAATATTAGTATACATAATCATCATTATAATTTTATTATTGTATGTTTTATTTCTGTTTCATAACTTCATAAGTATATCAGAATTATGAGAATGAGAATTAGAATTAAAACAAAACGATATGCGTAAAAACATTGAAATACGTGAACGAGTATTAAAACACGGTTCATATAAGTACAGAGTTTATACACGTGAAGCGAATTACTTTTTTACATCTGAAAGAGATAAAAATCAATTCGTCAGTAAATATAAAGAATTTATTGACATGCGTGTTGAAGAGTTTAAAAAGTGGCTTCATTCATTAGCCTCATTCAGCTACATTAAAGGAGTCGCAAAACACGTTGAAAAGATTGTTAATGCGATGAATCACATTGATTTAAAGGGTAATTACTTGGATGAGTTGTTTTATTCTATTGTATACTCTTTTTTTGATATTTCAATGATTATTAAAGCTGACATCTTGGCAGAGTCTTGCGTTAGTATATATCGTCAGGTCGTTTTTGAAAGCCTGAGTTTTAAGTCTAAAGGAAAATATTAGTAAGAGATAAAATAGTTATGGATAACAGATTATTAATGATAATTAAGGCTATCCCCTATTTGATAGCTAATCTTTTTAATGTATTGTATTGGTATTTAAAACGTTACGTGTGTGGTGTCGATTATTTGCAACTTAGAAAAGGTTGGATATGTGGCTTAGTTTAGCAAAAAAGAGGGCTTTTAAACCCTCTTTTTACTTCCTCTAATATATCCAAATATATAGCCTATAATAAAGGGAATTAACAAAACGATAAGTATAGATATTGCTGTGCTGATTGGTGGATAATGGTCTATTTGCTCCATAACGAAAAAGTATTAAATGAATAAAATAATATTTGAAGAGCTACAAATATGAGAAGGGATTATTTATCCCTTCTCATATACTTTGATTTAGCATATAGGTAGCCTATTGCAAATCCTAAAAGTATAAATGCTATTAATAATAGAATCTCTAATATACCCAAAGCTATTGATATCATAATGTAATTTATTTTTTATTATACTTTGATTTACCGCATAAGTATCCGATGATAAATCCTAAACTTACAGGGGGTACTGTGCCTAATAGGAAGTAAATAATGAGTAATCCGAAATTATCAAACATGTTTATTTTGTGTTAAATGAATAAAATAATTTTATTAGAAATCGGCTTCAACTTTGCGTTTATAGAAGCTGTGAATCAGGTGTTACAAACGCAACTTATACAATCGGGCTTAGATTTGGTAATGATGTTTGCATGTTCCTTACTAAGCCGTTTATTAATGACAAAAATACAAACAAAAATGAAAGGTAAAAATTTAATTAATATTCTTGGGCTTGTTAAGGATGTTGCTTTATTGGTTGTTGATACCGTGAAGCAAGTTCGTAAGAAAAAGCAGCCGAAGAAAAAATAAAAAAAAAGGGGCACGCTTGCCCCTAAAGAGATGAAATAAAAAAATAACCTGTATTCTGTGGATATTTATAAGAGTGTATTAAAATTAAAATGTAACATATGAGAATAACAAAGGATGATCTTCGGGAATCGTTTGCAATGATGAGCGGAGTAGATAAAGAAAAGGTACGAGCCGAATTAAGGACTTTGGTTGTTTCAACCATTGATACGGATGCAGCTCTATACCCTCGTTGCGAATTAAGAAATCAGAACGAAAGCGGTAAAAAGAACCATAAGCGTGCAGGTGATTATCAAGGTTTCTTTATTGATTCAGTTCTCTATTTGGACAAATCGCAAATGCACTTCTATTTCGGTTTTGATAACTACAATGAAGAGGTTAAAGAGGGAATGTTTACAAAGAGTATTAACAGTTATATTCATGCTGCAGGAGCGCAAACACGTATGCAGGTGAATTATTATTACATGTGGATTCAATGGTAAAAAGAAGAGATGTTATAGAAGCGTTTGCAGCTCGGCACAATGTGC